>JAYVUQ010000596.1:0-2237 GCA_043787785.1 Bryobacteraceae bacterium | reverse complement strand
ATGGCCACGCTCGACACGCACTTAGTGGCCCTCGATGCCAAGAGCGGCAACGTCGTTTGGGATATCGAGGTGGATGACTATAAAAAGGGGTTCTCCATCACCCATGCGCCGCTCGCGATAGACGGCAAGATCATCGTCGGAGTGACTTCCGGTGAGTGCGCTTTAACTGGCTTTGTGGATGCCTACGACGCGGCCACGGGGAAGAGACTATGGCGCGTACACTCGACGCCGCAGGTGGGCGATCCGCAACGGAAAACTTGGTCGCCAGAGACGGCCGCCGACTTTGGCGGCGCACCCACGTGGACCACGGGCACTTACGACGCTGATACGGATACCATTTTCTGGATGACGGGCAATCCAGGCCCCGACTATGACGGGCCGGTGCGGGAGGGCGACAATCTTTACTCCTGTTCGGTACTCGCGCTCGACCCCAAGACGGGAAAGATGAAATGGTGGTTCCAATTTACGCCGCACGACGTACACGATTGGGATGCCAACGAAACGCCCGTCCTGATCGACGGATTTGTGAAGGGTAAGAACCGGAAGTTACTGGTGACGGCGCAGCGGAATGCCTTCTACTATGTGCTGGATCGCACGACGGGCGAGTTTCTTACCGGGCAGGCTTTTGCCAAGCAAACCTGGGCCAGTGGCCTGGATGCGAAGGGGCGCCCGATCGTCTTGGCGAATACCACACCGACAACGGCGGGTAACTACGTTTGCCCCGACGCATCGGGAAGTGCGAACTGGGGCTCGCCGTCTTATGATCCAGCGACTAAATTCTTTCTGGTATCGGTGCGCGAGGCGTGTGCCACTTACACCAGCGTAACCAAGCCCGCGGTGCCGGGCGAAGGCTTTACCGGTGGGGGCGTCGAGGTAGACGCCAAGGTTGGCACACCGGGTGCGGTTCGCGCTCTCGATGCCCTAACCGGTGCGCTGAAGTGGAATTTCCCCCTCCAAGTGGGTTCTTCAGCGACGGGAGTGCTGGGAACAGCAGGCGGGGTGGTTTTCGCGTCAAGTAACGACGGGAATCTGATTGCATTGGATGCTCGCACGGGTAAGTACCTGTGGCACTACTACACTGGCGCTAATATTATTGCTTCGCCGATAGCCTATGCCGTGGGCGGCAAACAATATGTGGCCATTGCCGCCCAGTCGGCGATCTTTGTGTTTGCGTTGCCTTAGAGCGGGCTATTTAGTCTACCGGAAGAGCAGCGGCGCCAGGGCGGTCAGGTTCCGACGCCAGACGGGCCAGCTGTGGGCGCCTTCGGTTTCGTTCCAGACATAGGTGACTTTTTTTTCTTTCAGTGTGTCGAGGAAAGCGAGGTTGCGCTTGAAGAGGAAGTCGTCTTTACCGCAGGCAATCCAGAGTAACTTTACCTTCTTGTTAATTGACTCGTTGAGTCCATCGAGCATCGCCGCTTCAGGCGTCGAGCCCGAGAAACTGGCGACATAGGAGAACGCATAGGGAGGAGTGAGGCCGGAGAAAAGGCTCTCACCACCGCCCATCGAGAGGCCGGCGATGGCGCGATCGGCGGTGTCGGCTTTGGTACGGTATGCTTTTTCCACTTGCGGAATGACTTCCTGCAGCAGCGTCTCTTTGTGTTTGGTGACGTTGCGCCGGTTCATGTCCGGGTCGCGCGGACCCCGCAATACGGCCGGTTCGCCATAGCCCAGCGGCATCACGACCAGCATGGGCAGCGCCTTTCGGTCAGCAATCAGGTTGTCCAGAATCACGTGCGCCCGGCCCACCATGCTCCAGCCGTCGGAGCCATCGCTGAAGCCGTGCAGCAGGTACAGGACGGGATACTTGCGCCCCGCCCTGGCGTCATAGCCGGGCGGCGTGTAAACGAAGAAGCTGCGCCGGTCGCCGGCCACCTTTGACTCATAGACGTGCTCGGTGAGCGCGCCATGGGGCACGTCGCGAGGGTCCCAAGTCTGCTGGCCAGGAACGTGAACCGCACTGGTGGAACTGAGCAGATTCGTCTTCATCATCGGGTTCACTGGATCCATAATGCCGAGCCCATCGACGAAGAAACGATAGCCGTAGATCTCGGGCGCGAGTGGCTCGGTGGTCAGCGTCCAAACGCCGTCCTCGCCTTTGGCCATGGCGGCACGGGTGCCGGCCTCGCGGTCAAGCATAACCTCAATGGCCTTGGGCGCGCGCAGGCGGAAGGTGACCCGCAGATCGGGGTGAACCTCTGGCGAGCGGACGGGCGCCGGGGCCTGAGCGTAGGCGA
>JAYVUQ010000595.1:0-3828 GCA_043787785.1 Bryobacteraceae bacterium | reverse complement strand
CGCAGCCGTTAAGGTCGTCTTGCCGTGATCGATGTGCCCGATCGTGCCAATGTTCACGTGCGGCTTGCTGCGGTCAAATTTCTCTTTTCCCATGGTGTTCCTATTTCGATCCTAAAGAAATTATGTTCCGCTCCGGTAAGGCGGAATAGGTACTGGAGCCGATGACCAGGATTGAACTGGTGACCTCGTCCTTACCAAGGACGCGCTCTACCAACTGAGCTACATCGGCCCGAACTGATGCAAATGGTGGACGGGGAAGGATTTGAACCTTCGTAGGACGCAAGGCCCGACGGGTTTACAGCCCGTTGCTTTTGACCGCTCAGCCACCCGTCCAACTTTACCATCGTTTCACACCTCACGCCCTCGAACTAGATCACTCCAGAGGGAGAACCGCAGGCGGGAAACGACCGCAAGTTCTTATATTAGCAACAACTCTGTGCGGAGACAAGTGGCCTCGGGAGGTAAGCGGAACTAAGCCGGGAGTGGTTGAATTGAAACGGCCTTAGGCAGGCAGGGCCTGGAAGTGCCATCATACGAAACGATATGCCTAGATTCAGCGCGCGCGTCGCGATCGTCACGGGAGGGGCCTCCGGAATCGGCCTCGCTATCGCGAAGCAGTTCACCCAGGAAGGGGCATGCGTTGAGATTCTCGACCGTAACCCCGAGGATATGGAGCGGGCCGTGGCCACAATCCACACGGCCGGCGGCGACGCCGTGGCTACGGAGTGCGACGTGACCGACGCGGCGGCGGTGGACCAGGTGATCCAGGCGATCCACCAACGGCGGGGACGCCTGCATATTCTCGTCAACAATGCGGGCATCGCGCATGTGGGCAATGCTTTGACGACCACGCCCGAGGACTTTGAGCGCGTGCAGCGGGTGAACGTTTTTGGGCCGGCGAACTGCCTGCGGTCAACGCTCAGGTTCATGGTGGCCGACGGCGGCGGAGTGATCCTGAACCTGGCGTCTTGCGTCTCGGTGATGGCGATTCCGGATCGCTTCGCTTATGCCACCAGCAAGGGCGCGGTGCTGTCGATGACTTATTCAGTGGCGAAGGACTTCCTAGCCGCCAAGATCCGGTGCAATGCCTTGTTGCCGGGCCGGGTGCATACGCCGTTTGTAGATGGCTTTATCGCCAAGAACTATCCGGGGCGAGAGGCGGAGATGTTTGAAAAGCTATCGCTGGCGCAGCCGATTGGCCGGATGGCGCAGCCGGAGGAGATCGCCCATGCGGCGCTGTTTCTGTGTTCAGACGAGGCGTCGTTCATTACGGGATTGGGGATGCCGGTGGATGGGGGTACGTTGACGATTCGTTGAGCGAAACGAAGCCGGGAGTGGTTGATTCTAAACCAAAAAGGCGGCACCGGGGTGCCGCCTTTTTTGCGTGGGGTGGGTTTGTTTAGAACGTGTAGCGAAGAGCCAACTGAAGTTGACGCATGCTGGTGCGGGTGCCGGTGATGGTGCCGAAGTTGGCCCCGATTCCGGTTGCGGCGTTGGTGGCGCCACTATTCAGGTTGGTGTCGGGATTGCCGAAGTTCGGATGGTTGCCCATATTGAAGCCTTCGAAGCGGACCTGGAGGCGGTGGCTTTCTTTCCAAGGCATGATGAAGTTCTTCATCATGATGGCGTCCCAACCGATGATGCCGGGGGAATTAAGCGTGTTGCGGCCGACGTTGCCGAAGGTGCCATCGGGCGTGCGGCTGAAGGCGAGCGTATTGAAAAAGCGCTGCGGGTCCTGCTGACCACGGGGTAGCTCGGGCGCAAGGCCGGTGGCGTTGGGACGATCGAACTGGCCGCCGGTGTTCGACGGGTCGCCCGACTGGGATATCGTCATGGGGAAGCCGGATTGCAAGGTGATGATGCTGCCCACTTCCCAACCACCCGCAAGGGCGTTGAGGGCCTTGTTTTCAATGTTCATCATCTTGCCCTTGCCGAAGGGCAATTCCCACTGGACCGAAGTAACGAAGCGTTGATTGGTGTCAAAACTGGAACGGCCGCGTTCGCAAGCCCGGCAGTAGCTGATCTGGGGAAACAGCGTATCGCCACCCTGGTTTCTGATGGCCGAAGCGGTGTCGATTGCCTTCGAGTAGGTGTAGCTAGCGAGGAAGGTCAACCCGGCGGAGTAGCGCTTGGTGAGCTTGGCACCGAGTGAATTATAGTTGCCGTTGCCGCCGTTGTCCACCAATTGGATGCGTCCGAACTCGGGGAACGGAGCACGCAAGCGCTCAGGGATTCCCAAGGAGCGGGGCGCGGGCAGGCTTTCGTTGGGAGCGCGGAGGCCTTCCAAGCGATGGCTGACGCTGCCAATGTAGCCCACTTCGGCCACTAGGCTCTTCGAGATCTCGCGCTGCACATTGAAGATGTACTGCATCGAGTACGGAGTGCGGCGGCCGTAGGGGTTGGCGAACGAGTAAGGCGTGGCCACGCCGGCGACGCCGCCGGCGATGCTGGCGAGCGAATTCTGCCATGTGAGATTCGGGTTGACCGTGTCGGTGTTCGAACGCAAGCGGCCAGCAATGTTACGGGCCATGTCGAAACGCGGGTTGCCGGTATCCTGCGAGTAGAACATGCCGACGCCCAGGCGAACGACCGTCTTGTCGTTCAGCTGGTAGCTGGCACCGATGCGTGGAGCGAAATCGTTGTTGTCACGAGCCACGAGACGGGTGCCGAGCGAACCGTCGCAACGGGTCTGTGGAGGACCGAACTGGGGGGCGATTGGGTTGGGGATCCAGCGGATGCTGATGCCTTCGTAGCAATTCTGGCGGGCCGGGCCTTGACGCAGGAAGTAGGGATGGAGGCTCAGGTCGGTGACTGGCGCATTGCGGAAGTCGGTGGGGCGGATGTCGTTGGGGACAATGGCGTTGAAAAGCTTGCCTGTCTGGTCCTGCCAGGGGGGCGTGTTCTCGTAACGCAGGCCCAGGCTGAGAGTGAGTTTGGAGCTGACGCGCCAGGAGTCATCAATGAAGAAGGCGAAGCCGGTGGACCGGAATGCCGCTTGACCGATCGCCACAGCGGCCTCGGACTGGTTAATCTGGCCGATTTGGTAGTCAGCAAAAGCGCTACCGCCAAAGCCCCGGGCTACCTGTTGGCCGGCTGCGTTGGTTTCGAGACGGAAGCTGTTGGTGGACGTGGTGATGAAGCTGAACTGGCCACGCGCAAACTGGTTACCCGCCTGATTGTAAGCGTCGCGGCGAACCTCGCCGCCGACCTTGATGTTGTGCTTACCGCGAATCCAGCTCAAGTTATTGATGAACTGCATGGCGGAGTTGTTGTTTTCGTACGGACCTTCGGAGCTATTGCCAAAGCCGGAAAATTGGTCGATGCTGACACTCGGAATGCCCCACTGCACGGGCTGGCCACTGGCCAAACCAGGGATGCCCAGGCTGCCCACGACGTCCGTTTTGAACGCCAACTGCGGGCCGGTGGTGTTGTAGAAACTGGTACGTCCGAAGCGGAACTCGTTCACCAGGGTATTGGTGAGCACGCGGGTGTTCGAGAACATCCATTGGGTCGCTTTGGTGACGATGGCTTCGCCGTTGAGGAAGAGATTCTCGTTGGTCTGGTTCTCTTCGCTACGGCTGTAGCGGCCAAACCAGTTCGACTTCGAGGACTCCACAAAATCGAACCGCTGGATGAACTGATCCTTTTCGACCGGACGACCCAGGGATTGGGTATGATTCCGATTCAACCCGGGCAGATTCGGCGCGGGGTAGAAGGCCAGCAACTTCTGCGAAACCGGATTGAAGCGCGAACTAGGAATGACGCCATTGGGGAAGGGCTGCGCGACGGTAAAGGTGATGCCATTTTGGGTGGTGGGGGCGCGGGTGG
>JAYVUQ010000594.1:0-9411 GCA_043787785.1 Bryobacteraceae bacterium | reverse complement strand
TTCTCGCCATCCACCTTGGCGTCCTCGCGCAAGATCTTTTCCCGCACGAACAGGCTCAGCACCGCATCCCCAATCCACGCTTCTTCAAGGATTTGCTGACTCTTCACCCTAATAGCTTAGCTTCCGCCAACGGCACCGCACATCCTTCAAGAGCGGTGTCGAGCTCAAGAACGCCGGCGTCGATTCCAGCGACAACCGGTTCTGCACCATCACGCCCGTAGCCCGCCAATAGGCGTCCTGAAAGAGTTCCGTGCAAATCGTTTCTTCCGATTGACGGCTCTCCTTCGGAGCCTTCGCTTGATATTCCGTAAATCCGGTGCATATTGCCAAACGCCCCAATTGCAGGGCGTGCGAATAGTCATACGGCTGGTTCAACCGGGCCACGGAGTACAGCGCCGTCCGCCAACCCAACTCGCGCTCAATGAACTCTCCGTCCGTCACTCCGCGCCGCACTCGCACCATCGATCCCGCCAAAGCATGCAGCAGATTGCCCAGCTTCACGCCCTCCCGGGTCGCCTCACAGGTCAGGAACATCTCCCCCGCATACACCGCCGCATGGCTCCAGCGCGCATGTTCCGGCAGATAGCCGCCCACGCCCTGCACGTAGCTGATACCGCGCGCGGTAACCCCAAACTTCGAGTACGGCGCCGTCAGAATCAAGTCGCCGGGCTGCAGATCTTCGAGGTGCGGCACGTAGCCAGCCTCCAGGATCTTGGCCGGCAGCGGCATTTCCGGCACCATCGGATCGGGATGCACTTGGTGGGCCTCGACATTTTTCAGGTCAAGGATATACTGCATCCCTAATTACCGCCGGAATGAGCCAAAGCTTTTGCGGCAATTACTTCCACAATGGCTCCATTTTCCACCCGAAAAACCACGGGCATCCGTGGGACAACCCCAGCCACCTCAAGATCCTGACCCGCGTAACCACGCAAATGACAGAACAAAAACGGCCACACAGTATCGCTTTCGGGCTCCGCAATGTAGCCCATTCCCAGCGTATCCACCATTCGATGAATGTGCCCTTTTCGCAACTCGTTCACAGGTAAATCACCACGGTAAAACCAAAGTTAACATACGTTTTGCCTTGATGGCTAGGCTCCATTGGCTCCTCCAGTACTAGGAATCTCCAAAACCCCCCCATAATGTTTTCCCCTCCCTCTCCCGATTACTCACACAAGGCGATAAGATTCATGTCCCCCATGCTCCTCGAACCACACTCCACCGCGCTCTCCCAGCCGCTCATCCGCTTGGGCGAGATCTTCCGCATTAGCCCCATCCACATCTGCTACTTTGCCGACTCCGTTTCCCACGAGTCCTTCGGCTGCACTTTCGACAAAATCAAAGGCTACGCTGGACAACACCCCACCGCGTTCGGCATGCTGCCCGGCATCGCCGTCCACTTTACCTTGGATGAAAAGGGCGAAGTCGATTGGGTCGAATTGCAATAGCCGCGTTACCCTGAAAGGGTGCGCCCTCCTCATAAACCAGAGGTCATGAGCCCCGCCGGGCATTGGCCCCAACTGCGGGCCGCCATCGAAGCTGGCGCCAACGCCTGCTACTTCGGCCTCAAGCACTTCTCCGCCCGCGCCAAAGTTGGCTTCGATCTTGCCGAACTCCCCTCCGTCATGCGCACCCTGCACCAGCGCGGCGTCCGCGGCTACCTCACCTTCAACACCCTCGTCTTCGAACACGAACTCGTCGAAGCCTCCCGCGCCATCGCCGCCATTGCCGAAGCCGGCGTCGACGCCCTCATCGTGCAGGACTTGGGCATCCTCCGCCTCGCCCGCCAAATCGCCCCCGATCTCGAGCTCCACGCCTCCACCCAAACCAGCATCACCAGCGCCGAAGGCGTCCAATTCGCCCTCTCCCAAGGCGCACACCGCATCACCCTCGCCCGCGAGTTGTCCCTCCAGGAAATCGCCGCCATCTACGCCAAAACCCACGCCGATCTCGAAATCTTCGTCCACGGCGCGCTCTGCGTCGCTTACTCCGGCCAGTGCTTTTCCTCCGAAGCCTGGGGTGGCCGCAGCGCCAACCGTGGCCAATGCGCCCAAGCCTGCCGCCTGCCTTATGAACTGTTGGTCGATGGCGTCGAACGCCCCCTCGCCGATGCCCGCTATCTGCTCTCCCCCGGCGACCTCTCCGCCATTCAACTCGTCCCCCAAATCATCGCCGCCGGTGTCAGTTGCCTCAAAATTGAGGGCCGCTATAAGGACTCCGATTACGTTGCCCTCACCACCCGCGCCTACCGCGAAGCCGTCGACGCCGCCTGGGACCATCGCCCCTCCGCCCTCACCCCACAAAACGAGCTCCAACTCGAACAAGTTTACTCCCGCGGCCTCGGGCCCCACTTCTTATCCGGCGTCAACCACCAAGCCGTCGTCCGTGGCCGCCATGCCCGCCACCGCGGCGTCCAACTCGGTACCGTCACCCAAGTCGAGCCCGACCGCATCTACATCGAACCCACCCCGGCTCACGAAATCGCCCCCCTCAAAGCCGGCGACGGCGTCGTCTTCGATGCCGCCACCTGGCGCAGCCCGCAAGAGAATGAAGAAGGCGGCCGCCTCTATCACGTCCGCCCCACCCTCACCGGGCTCCTCGAACTCACCTTCGCCAATCACGCCATCGACACCACCCGGATCCGCCCCGGTGACCTCCTCTGGCGCACCGATCACCCCGACCTTGTCCGCGCCGCCCGCCCCTATCTCGAAGCCACCGCTCCCGTCGCCAAGCAACCCATCGCCATCCAAGCCTCGGCCTCGCCCACTGAACCCCTGCGCCTCATTTGGATCCTGCCGGATGGCCGTTCCGTCACCGTCACTTCACCCCAACCTCTCACACCCGCCCAGAACCGCAGCCTCACACCCGAGTCACTCCACGATCAACTCAGTCGCCTCGGCAACACCCCGTATCAACTCGCCGGCCTTGCCGCCCAACTCTCCGGCTCCCTGTTCGCACCCGCCTCACTCTTAAACCAACTCCGGCGCGAAGCTGTGGAACAATTGCAAACCCTCCAAACCACCCCGCCCCAGCGCAAAATTCATCCTCCATCGCCACGCGCAACCTCCGCTCCCTCGCCCGACGCCAAACCTCAACTCCATCTGCTGGTCCGCAACCCTGAACAACTCGCCGCCGCAATCGCCTTCCGGCCCGACAGTATCACTCTCGATTACCTCGACCTCTACGGCCTCCGCCCCTCCGTCGAAAGCGTCAAAGCCGCCGGCCTCACCGCCCGCGTCGCCAGCCCCCGCATCTTGAAACCCGGCGAATCCCGCATCCCCAATTTCCTCATCAGCCTCGATTGCCCCCTCCTCGTCCGCTCCACCGGGCTCCTCCAAGTCATCCCCTCAGACGGCCCTCCCCTCATCGGCGACTTCAGCCTCAACACCGCCAACGCCCTCACTGCCGACACTTATCTTCAGCTCGGCCTCGCCCGTCTCACACCCACCCACGACCTAAACGCCGCCCAAATCGCCGCCCTCGCCCTCGCCATCGGTTCCCACCGCATTGAAGCCGTCGCCTATCAGCATCTGCCCGTCTTCCACACTGAACACTGCGTCTTCTGCCGTTTCCTCTCCCAAGGCACCACCCATCTTGACTGTGGACGGCCTTGCGAACAACACCGCATCGCGTTGCAAGACCAACAAGGCCGCCAACACCCCGTCATCGCCGACGTCGGCTGTCGCAACACCGTCTTTGGCGCTGAAGCCCAACAAGCCAGCACTCATCTCGAGATTTGGCGCGCCGCCCACATCCACCACTTCCGCCTGGAATTTGTGCATGAATCTGGAGACCAGCTCCGTCTCGTCGCCACCGCCTTCGCAGCCGCCCTCGCCGGCCAAATCTCCTACCCCCTACTCAACGCCCAACTCCATCGCATCGCCCCCGAAGGCATCACCGAAGGCAGCCTCTTCGTCCCCAAAGACTACCAACTCTTCCCCATCCTCCAATAAATCACAATCACGGCAATTGGAAATTCAGTTAACTCATTTAAGATCAATATCTTCAAAGGAAAACAGCTCCTCTGCCGCGTCAGGAAAGTGCCACCCCCATGCCACGATAGAACCGACCCCAGCCCACGAATCCATACCCACCTAGCGCCACATAAAACATCAATGGAATCAACGACTCTCCGCTTCGTTTCGTCACTTCACCTCGGTCGACAGATCTGCCTCTCAAATCAAGGCGACATCCGGATCGACTATGCCCCGAAATGAAAAGTCAATGGAATCAACAACTCCCGGCTTCGTTTCGTCAGTACTTCGGCACGCTCGCGTCCACCTGATCGCTCCACAGCAAAATACCGCCCTTCATATTCCACACATTGCTGAAGCCGCGCTCCTTCAACAACGCCACCGCCTTTGCGCTCCGGCCCCCCGCCTTGCAATGCACCACGATCTCGGCTTGGGCGTCCAACTCGGTCAGCCGCTTTTCCAGGTCGCCCAGCGGAATCAGCCGCGCCCCTGCAATTCGCCCAATCTCCCACTCGCTCGGCTCCCGCACATCCACCAGCACAAAGTTCTCGCCCCGGTCCAGCTTCCCTCTCACGTCGCGCGGCTCCAGTTCACGCGGAATCCCGCAGAACTGCTGATAGTCAATCAACTTCTGCGGCTGCGCGCGGTCATGCCAAGTACACGCCGGGTCCCGCCGCAGTCGCAGTTCGCGGAACTTCATGTCCAGCGCGTCATACAGCACCAACCGGCCCTTCAAGGATTGTCCAATCCCCAAAATCAGCTTCACCGCCTCGGTCGCCTGCACCAAGCCGATAATCCCGGGCAAGATCCCAAGCACTCCGCCCTCCGCGCAGGAAGGCACCAATCCCGGCGGCGGTGGCTCCGGATACAGGCACCGATAACACGGCCCGTCGTCCAGGCAAAACACCGTCGCCTGCCCCTCAAACCGAAAAATGCTGCCGTACACGTTCGGCTTGCCCGTAATCATGCAGGCATCGTTCACCAGGTAACGCGTGGGAAAGTTGTCCGTGCCGTCAACCACCAGATCATAGCCCGCGATCACCTCCAGCGCGTTCGCGCTCGTAATCGCCGCCTCGTGCCGGATGATCTTCGTATTCGGATTGATGTCCAGCATCCGGTCGGCCGCCGAATCCAGCTTCTTCCGCCCCACATCCGCCGTGCCGTGGATCACCTGCCGATGCAGATTCGTCGCATCCACCACGTCAAAATCCATCAGCCCGATCGTCCCCACGCCCGCCGCCGCCAAGTACATCCCAATCGGCGCGCCCAAACCACCCGTGCCGATCATCAACACTCGAGCCGCCTTCAGCTTCTCCTGCCCTTCGACACCCACCTCCGGCATAATCATCTGCCGGCTATAGCGCAAGGTCTCTTCGCTGGTAAGCGCCCCGCCCGCAATACTCGGCACAATCGAAACCACGTCCGCCGCCTCCAGCTTCGTGCCCTCGCGCTCCAGGTAACGGATATCCTCGTCATTCACATAAACGTTGACGAAGCTCCGCAGCTTGCCTTCGTCGTTGAAAAGGTTCTTGCCCAAGTCGGGGAACTGCGCGGTCAATCGGCGCAAAGCGTCGCCCACCGTCGCAGCGGCAATCTCAAAGGAATCTGTATCAGCGGTAAAGCGGCGCAAGGCCGTAGGAATCAATATCTGGGCCATCTAGCCTCCAGTGTATCGGTAGGCCGGGCCCCCGCCACACCAGCCGAGAACGAAGGTGCGCGGGTCAAGCGCCGCTAACTCAAGCCAGCCAGAGTGCCGGTGCTGTCGCCGAAACGCTCATCAGGAATTCCCATCCGGTTTAATAAAGCCAGATGTAAATTACACAAAGGGGTCAACGCCGGGGCCCGCAACCGGCGGCCCGGACGCAAAGCACCCTTGCCCCGGCCCGCCAGGATCAACGGCAAATTCTCCGGATCGTGCCGATTACCGTCCTTCAGCGTCGAGCCATACAGCACCATCGAACTATCCAGCATCGTCCGGCCGCCCTCGTCAATTGACTTCATCCGGTTCAGAAAGTAAGCCATCTGTGCGGAATGCCAAGTAACTACCTTTTCGTATTGCTCCATTTTGGCCGGCTCATTCAGATGGTGCGACAAGCCATGGAAGCCGCCCTTCACCCCCGGCAGGAAAGAGTAGTCCTGCCCCGTTTGGGCATCGCCAAACATAAACGTCGCCACCCGCGTCGTGTCCGTCCAGAAAGAGAGGAGTAAGATGTCCAACATTAACTTAACGTGTTCCGCATGCGTCGCCGGAATGCCGGGCGCCGGCCGCTCCATCGGCATCTTGCCTTGGTTAATCCAACGCCTCTGCGGCCGCATCGCCGCCTCCATTCGTTGTTCCACGCTCCGCACCGATTCAAAGTATTCATCCAGCTTATTGCGATCCGCCGCGCTACCCTTCCGGCGCAAGCGCTGCGCGTCTTCGAGCACTAAGTCCAACACGCTGGTGTCGTCGCGCTGTAGCGACGCCCTTACTGCCGGGCTCGACGGATCCAAGCCCGCCGTGGCCGACGTCGACGTGGGGTTCCGGAACAAACGGTCAAAAGCCAACTGCGGCACAATCTCCTTCGGCACCGGCGTATGCGGATCGCGCCAGGAAATGAAGGAGCCATAAATGCGGGCAAAACCGCCGCCCGCCGTGTCAATGCCCGAGCGTGGGCTGTCGATGCCCAGCTCAAAACTCGGCAGCGGCGTCAAAGTTCCTATATGCTGCGCCAGCTTCTGGTCCAGCGAGATCGCGCCCACATCCAGGTCGCTGCCGGTGGTCCGTTGGACGTATCCGCCCGAGAGCCAAATCGGATCCTTGGGCCAGTGCCCATTACGGCCTACGGCGTTCTTGTTCCAGAGATTTTCGAGAAGAATAAAGTCGTCCTTCAAGCCTTCCAGCGGCTTCAGGTGCGGCGTCATCTCGTACTGCTCGGCATCGCCCGGCGGCGTCCAATGGTTGGGGTTCACGCCGTTGGGCATAAACATAAAGGCCGCGCGCAAGGGCGGCTCAGAGAGCTTGTCGGCGGCCATCACTTCGAGCCAAGGCAAAGTAAGTGCCACGCCAGTACCACGTAGCAAAGTGCGGCGAGAGATCGGCTTATGCATTTATCTATTTCTCCGGTAATTTCTGCCGCTTGGGTGGCGCGGCCGATGGCTCGGCAAGCCGCGCATCGGCTTGCGCATGGCGGAAAGGAACGCTTAAAACAATTTCGCGAATCAAAGTTCTGGCTCGATAGCCATCCTGGGAGACGGAGTCCACTAACTTCTGCACCGTGCAGTGATCGGCATCCTGTAAAGCGCGGCCCAGGGCATAGCCCATCACCTTCGCCGTAAAGTGACGTAAGAATTCGTCCTGCCGTTTGAGTAACACGGAGCGTAACTCCACCGGACCATTGAAGCGTTCGCCCCCCGGCATTGCGCCCGCCGCGTCGATGGGCTGGCCGTTGTCTTCCGTCCGCCAGCGGCCCATCCAGTCGAAGTTTTCGAGGCCAAAGCCGATCGGGTCCATTAGGTTATGGCACGTGGCGCAGGTCTGGTCTTCGCGATGTTTCAGTAACTTCTGCCGGATGGTCATCTTCTGTTTTTTGGCCGCGGCCGTATCTAGGGGCGGAATGTCCGGCGGAGGCGGCGGAACCGGAGTGCCGAATAGCGTATCGAGTACCCAGGCCCCTCGCAGTACCGGGCTGGTCTGTTTGAAGCTTGAGGTCATGGCCAGGACGGCGCCCATGCCCAGCACTCCCGCGCGGCGGTCATCCGGCCATTGCACCTTTTGGAAGACGTTACCTTTCAGCGGCAGGTCCAGTTGATAGAAGCGCACCAAACGCTCGGTTAAGTAAGTGTAATTGGCGTTCAGTAAGTCCAGTAAGCTCGTGTTCTCACCGATGATATGTTGCAGTAACATCACGGGCTCTTCGCGCAAGTCCGCCGCAACCTCTGGCGTGTAGAAGTCAGCCACATCGTTGATGGTGGGAGCCACCCGCCCGCCCAAGTCCTTGGTGCCCAGCCATTGGCCAGCGAATGAATTGGCGAAGACGCGCGAACGAGGGTCATCGAGCATCCGGTCCACCTGGGCGGCGAGTACTTTAGCCTCTTGTAACTTACCCTGGTCGGCAAAACCGGCTAGCTCGGCATCGGGCATCGTAGACCAAAGAAAGTAAGAAAGACGCGTTGCCAGGTCATGGTCGGTAAGGGGTTGAATTCCCGGCTTGGCGCTGGGCTGTTCGGCCCGCAACAGAAAGGAAGAAGAGACGAGGACGGCTTTCAGCGCCAGCTTGATGCGTTCCTCATAAGGGTCGTCCCGAACGGCCGCCCGATCGTAGAGGGTCATCATGCGTTCGATCTCGGCATCACTCACCGGCCGGCGGAAAGCCTGGCGCAAGAAGCGAGCCACTAACCGGCGCGCCGCCGCACGCGGATTCAAGGGCGTTTCGCCGGGCTCCAACTGGAAAAGCCGGTAATGCGCCGCGCGCTTCTCGGCCGAGGTTTCGCTCACGCGCTGATTGAGCGTCAAGCTATAGACCTCCAGCGGATACTCATTGGCGCGGACGCCAAACGTATGCGTACCCTTGCTTACCCGCACCACCCGCGTCGCGCCATTGGGCCCCTTGCTCTCATAGCGCGGAATAGTACCGGTGCTGGCCTCCTTGCCGTCCACCATCACGGTGTAAGTGAGCGGATGTAAATTCGAGCGTTCCTGCAAAACGCGCACGTCATAGTCGCCGTCGGCATAGACGGTAATCGGCACCGAGATACTGTCCCCCGGCAGCACTGCGCGCACCGGGCCCGTGCCGGTATAGTCCGGTCGCATGGCGTTGCCGCTAATGGTTCGGTTCAGTGGCGGGGTAATGATCACGCGATCCAGTATTTGTTGCGCCGCCTCCAGGTAGCGCTCCATCAACAGCGGTGGCACATAGAGGGTTTCGCCGTTGGTATCAAACCCTTCGCCGCCGGTGCCGTCGGCGGGAAAGATTTCGTTAATTGCTACGTCAAGCCCGAGTAAGTCGCGAATCGTATTTCGATACTCGCGCCGGTTGAGCCGCTTCACCAACGCCGGGCCGGCAAAGCTACCCGCATCGCAAGCCGTCTCGCGCAAACGATCGTCAATCCACTTGGCGACGTCGAGCCGTTCGGTTTCGGTAATCTTGGCCGGCGCGGGCGGCATGGTGCGATTGCGAATCTGCGTCGCCACGTTGCGCCATAAACCGCGCTGGGCCTGGATGTCGGCGGCAGTGGCGGCCTTCAGGAAATTGACGCGGCTCTTGGCACTGTGACAAGTGCCACAGTTTCGTTCGAGCACCGGGCGCACCGCGCTAGTGAACGCCTCAGGCGCCGCTGCCAGCAGCAGGCTTATTGTGAGAATCACCACCCCACCAATTTACTACCATGGGAGCTGTCATGATGCTCCTGTTCGCCCTTGCCCTCGTTGCCGCGCCCCGTATCGTCGTCATCG
>JAYVUQ010000593.1:0-7424 GCA_043787785.1 Bryobacteraceae bacterium | reverse complement strand
TTCGAGTAGCGCCGTTGGAGGCCAACCTGCAGCACTTGCTTCGTTCGTTCATTGGCTAGCGCGCGGAGAGCATGCACCTCGTCGGGCTTGAAGACAAGCGACTTTTCGCAGAACACATGCTTGCCGCTTTCGAGCGCCGCTTTGGTGACCGCGAAGTGGGCGAACAGGGGCGTGGCAATCAGCACCGCGTCCAGGTTCGAGGCCGAGAGGAGTTCGCGATAGTCTTTAAACTTCTTGGGGTTGGTGCCAATGGTCTCGGCGCCTTTGTCGAGGTTGGGCTGGTAAACGTCGCAAACGGCGGTGCAGAGGCCGTTGTCGATGCCCTTCAAGTGCTTCAGAAGATATTGGCCCCGGCTGCCGGTGCCAATGAAGCCGTAGCTGATCTTGCTATTGGCGCCCTTCACTTTCTGAATCCACGGAGCACCGCTGATCAGGCTGGTGGCGGCGACAGCGGCCGCGGCCGTGGTCTTCACGGCGTCGCGCCGGGTGAGGTCTTTTGATAAATTATTCGGCATTCGTCTCTCCTACGGGACCAACTGAATAGTCTAATGCATTCTTAGGGGAATGGGCACCCCGGGCGGCCCATTCCGCGCCGCCCAGTACCACCATGGAGCCCACGAAACTGAACAGGACGATCGAGACCGACATATAGAAGGCGCTATATTCGCTGAGCAGTTTCTTCTGCAGGGTAGGCCATAGAAGCAGATTTAGGTTCTTGAGAATTTCCAGCAGCAAGCCGACCAGGACGGCGGTGGGGACAATGCGGCGGATGGGCACCGGCCCATTGGGCAGCAGCCAATAGATCAGAAAAAGGCACAGCATGAGAGCGGGTACGGCCGCTATCTTAAAAAAAAGCAACGTCGACCAGGCGAGCAGAAACGAATTGGCGGGGACAATTCTTGAAAGCAAGCTGACGTTCATGCCAGTGAAGACGGTGGAGATCATAAAAAGGCTGCCGCAGGCGAAGATGAGGCCAAGGCTAATCAACTGGTTGCGAAAGTAGCTCCGGTTGGTGCGGATATTGAAGGCGCGGTTGAGCGCCACTTCTAACGGTTCAAAGATGCCGTTGGCCGTGAAAAAGAGTAAAAACATCGAAGTAAGTTGCAGAGGGCCACGAATCCAGAGCAGTTCCTGGACGCGAAAACTGATGGCTTTGCCCACATCGTCGGGGAAAAGGTCGCGGACGGCGAAGTAGAGGGCCTGTTCGGCCGCGGGCATGCCAAAGACGTGGCGGCAAAGGGAGGCCATCACCACCAGGAAGGGCATGAAAGCGAGCAAGACGTTGGCGGCAATGGAGAAACCGTAGACGTGAACCTCGGTTTCCATCAGATAGTGGGCAGTTTGCTTAGCCGAGATCCAGGCCGACGCCAGGGAGCGCGGCCGGATTTCGTTCCAAACAAGCCGAAGTAGACCATTCATGGAGATAGGGGGGATCCTCCACACCAGAATAACTGCCCCCGACGTGGATTTCCCCTTAGAATCCCTGAATAGATTGCGGGGATCCGCCGATATCGTAAGTGCATGAGGGAGCTTGTCTCAGGTTCGAGTCCGGTGAAAGACGTGTCGCCCGAGGAACAGGGGCCCGAGAAACTGGGGCCCGAGAAACTGGGGCCGAGTGTGGTCAAGGGTCCGTTGCCCTCGATTAGTCTGCTGCCGCCGCGAGCGCCCGGTGTGCCAGCGCCCGGTGTGCCAGCTAAGGTGGTTGCCCCGGCACCACCTCTGCCACCAGTTCCGGCGGCACCCAAGCCGATTCCGAAACCGGCGGCCGGCGAGAAGGAGGAAACTTCCGGCGGAGCCGGATGGTTATCGAACATTCGCAGCCTGAGTATGGGTGCGACTGGCAAAGACGGGGGCAAAGACGGGGGCAAAGACGAGGGCAAAGACGAGGGCAAAGACAAGATAGTGCCGGTGCTCGCGCCGCTGGTACCTCAATCCCTCGACGAGACGGGCCTCAAAGACACGTTCATCGAAACCCTGATTCTGAAGATTCTGTATTTCCGGGGCGAGATCACCGGCCGGCAGCTCGGTGCGGCGATCGCGCTGAACTACAGTCTCATTGAGCCGATTTTGGAAAACCTGAAGCGGCTGCAAATCATCGCAGTCAAGAAATCGTTGGGGATGGGAAGCGTGTCGGCGACCTATTTTCTCGCCGAGGCGGGCCGGATGCTGGCGCGCGATCATTTACTGCAGAACCAATATGCCGGGCCCGCCCCGGTGCCGATCGACCAGTACATCGCGCAGGTGTCCAAGCAACGCCTGCGGGACAGTTGGCTAACCAAGGAGAATCTGCAGGAAGCTTTAAAGGGGCTGGTGCTCACCAAAGAGGTGGTTTCGCAGTTGGGCCCAGCGGTAAACGCGGGCAAGAGCTTCCTGATTTACGGGCAACCCGGCAACGGCAAGACGTTTCTGGCCGAGGCGCTATTCAAGATCAGCCGTGAGCCGATTTATATTCCCTTTGCGATTGAAGCGCAGGGGCACATCATTCAGGTGTACGATCCGCTCTATCACAAGCCGCTGCATAGCCATAAGGACGAGTCCGCCGAGTCGGTGCTGAACGCGGTGAGCGACGAGTTGCTCTACGATCCGCGCTGGTTCCATGCGCCGCGGCCCTTCATCATGACGGGCGGCGAACTTTCGCTCAGCATGTTAGACCTCAGCTTCAACCAGGGCTCCAAAATCTATGATGCACCGTTCCAGGTGAAGGCCAACAACGGCATTTATCTGATCGATGACTTCGGGCGGCAGAAAGTGTCGCCGGCCGAGGTGCTGAATCGCTGGATTGTGCCGATGGAGCGCAAACAGGATTACCTGTCCTTTGAGACAGGCGGCAAGGTGGCGATGCCCTTTGAGTGCTTCCTGATCTTCTCGACAAATCTGAACCCGGAGCAACTGGGCGACGAGGCTTTCCTGCGCCGTATTCAGTACAAGATGATGATGAAGAGTCCGGCGGAAGAGGAGTTTAAGGAGATATTCCGGCGCTTTTGTGAGGCGCAGAAACTACCCTTTGACGATGAGTTACTGGAAGTGTTTATCGCCGAACGTTACCGGAAGGCGAACAAGCGCATGCGGCGTTGCCATCCGCGCGACGTGCTGACTCACGCCATCGACTTTATCCGCTTCGAGCGGATGCCGTTTGAACTGACCGCTGAAGTGCTGGATCATGCCTTTGAGAGCAACTTCGTGACGTTTGATCACAAGCAGGACTAGTGAAGTTACTCGCTCACCAAGGCGCTAGCCCTCAGGGGTTAAAGCGGCGATCAGCGTCCGGCCCTCAACAATGAACCGAACGCCCTCATCGCCCTTACCGCGCTCGGCATAGGCTTCGACGGAGGCTGACTTCGTCTGTTTCATTCACTATCAGCGAGAAATGCGGTGGGCCGAGCGAGGTCCACCGCATTTTCGTCCAGCTAACTCTCGTGTTCCGTTCTCGTTGAGAGAGTAACCGGGATGCAGGTTGCCCCGGCCTCCCTTCGTCAACCTGATTCGGAAATTCGTTAGTATGACGGGAAAGGAGCCCTCCATTTTGTCGCTTCATGAGACAGTTAGGATTACCGATTTCAGCAACCCCGAGGAAGAAATTTTGGTCGCGGAGTTAGACCTGGTAGCGGAGCACCAAGTTAATTGCTGCGTAGTGTTGAAGCGCGAGCAGGGCGGTCCCGTGTTTCTGGCGTTTTACCCGCCAGACGCGAAGGAGCCGATGTTGGTGGATCCGGAGGTGTTTCAAGCGGCGGTGCGTCGAACGGTGGCTGAGATTCGGTTATTGCGCGACCCGGATCCTGAATCTTCCGTGAGTGCTGGGTGCGGGGTTGGGGCGCCGAGACACTCAGGAAAAGACCTACAAAGCCTCCGCCTTCAAGGCCGTGGCCTCGCTCTAACCCTTTCCTTCCTAGATAGAGACGTCAGAAGCCCGGAGGGGGACCCGGAGGAGGTGGGGGAGGAGGCACTGGGCCACCGCCCGTATCACCCGGTAGCGAAGGACCGGTACTCGGCCCACCACCACCCGGCGATCCACCAGGGACATTGACACCACCACGCGGCCGGTACAGAAACATGTCCATCAAGGCGTTAAAAACCCTTTGACCGATGGCGCCCTTATCGAAGCGGTTCTTCACCAGCGGTTCATTCTTGTACACGCGTAGGTAGTCGCCCGGGTTCAGCAGGCGAGGCTCCCCATTCGGCAGCAAAGCATGCTGCACCGCCACTTGGCCCTCTTCCACCAGCACCAGCGTGACGTCTTCTTCTTCTACCGTCACGTCAAAAATCGTGCCGCGCACGGAGATGACGGCCGTGGGGGTGGTGATCCGATTCGGGTTCGGCCGACCGCCAACCTTTTGGATGTGGACCTTTACGCGGCCGATCCACAGGTCCAGCAGGTCGGTGACGCCGGCGGTGCTCGCGCGGAAAGTGGCGCGGGAATTGGCGAATAGTTCAAAAGTACTGCCATCCGGCAGCGAGAAAATAGCGTGCCCATCCGGACCGCTGGTCACTTCCTGGCGCGGAGCGAGCGAATCGCCCACCTTCAGAGCCCAGGGGAAACCATCCCGAAAGGTGCCAACTTGGCCAGTGGTGGATAGCACCTGGGCGGCGCTGGCCGAGCCAAAGGAGGGCAAAAACTGCGCATCGGCTGTCTCGGCTAAACCAAAGATGAGCAAACAAGCCATCACGAGCGTACCCCAACGGGTCCGTTTCGGCGTCCGATCTGTGCTGTAGTTACACATCTTGACTTCTAGATCGACAGTCTACCACCAAAATCCATAGCAGATTTGTAGCCAAGGCGAAATTTGTGAGTTCTAGTAACAATCTCTTAGGTTTCCGGCGCTTCCCGCCGATCAAGAGTAAGTATAATGGATACAGTCGTTGTGTCCGCCTGACCCGGTTCTGATTTCATGCCGTTGACCGCACACCGTTCGTCTCGCACATCTCGCATGACGGCCATCAGCCTGTTAGGGTTGCTGGTTTTCTCTGCAGCTTCGGCGCAGACCACTCTGGACTGGCGTAAGATAGGCTCCACCAGTGTCGACCTGGGCTTGCCTAATTTGGCGACCGGCGCGGTCACCAAGGTCGCCTATGCTGATGGCCTGAACCTCCAGTTAAACATCGAGACCCGCGACGGACGCCAGTTTGTCTCCGCCGATGGCGAAAAGTGGCGGCTGGGCTCCACCTCGCTCAACCAGACAACGAAGCGTTGGCGAAACGAATCCAACCCGCCCGAATCCGGCACCCGCTCAGTTGAATCGCTCACCAACCGCGCTCGCGTTTACGCATTTGCCAGCCACGCCTGGCGCTCCGACGACGACGGTCTCAATTGGCGCAATCTTACCGCGATCAAGGGCACCTCCCTGCTCGGTTCTGCCATCCTCGACCTAGCCGTTTCCCCTAACGACGCCGACGAAGTCACCGTCGCCACCGAAACCGGCTTGTGGCGTTCGCTCGACGGCGGACTCACTTGGGACGGGCTCAACCAGAATCTCCCCAACTTCGCGGTTCGCCGCATCCACCGGCTGCCAGAAGGCATGAATGGTCTCGAAGTGGAGGTGAACGGGATAGCGGGAACGCTCGCCTGGCAGCCCGGCGAGAAATCCGCCTGGCGCCCGGATCCTCGTTCAGGCCCTCGTTCGAGCCAGCTAGCTGCTGAACTCCGCAGCCGCCTCACCGGCATGGTGGGAGCCGCCATCATTGCCGCCGTGAACACGGGAGACTTCCTCTACGCCGGATCGGCCGATGGCCGCCTCTTCGCCTCGCCGGACAACGGCCGCAGTTGGCGGGTTTCCCCCCAAAATGCCGGTGGCCCCATCACTGGCTTCGCACTCGACCCCAGCGAACCCAACTCCGTCATTGCCACCGTCGCCGCCGACGGAAACTCCCGGGTCTGGCGCTCCGTCAATGGCGGTCTCAACTGGGACGATATCTCCGCTGACCTGCCAGCCGGTCGCGCCTATGGCGCCGCCTTCGACCTTTCGAGCGGTACCGTCTATGTCGCCACTAGCAACGGTCTCTTTTGGACCAAAAGCGACCTGCGCGCGCGGGGCCCAGCCACGGCCTGGGATCGCGTGGCCGGCAATCTGCCCGCCGCACCGGTTTACGACGTCCAACTGAACCGCTCCAGCACCCAGATCTACATCGCTCTCGATGGCTACGGCATTTACGCCGCCAACGCCCCCCACCGCCGCGCGGATCCTCGCTTTGTCAGCGCTGCCGACTATGCCGCCCGCAGCGCCGCCCCAGGCAGCCTGCTTAGCTATGTGGGCGCCCCCATCCGGCAAGTGCGCAGCGGAGATCGCGTGGTGCCCGTCCTCGCCTCCAGCCCCGACGAAGCCCAGGTACAAGTACCTTTTGACGCCCAGGGCGACTCGCTGCCCCTCAATGTGGACCGCCTGAACTTGCGGCTGCCCCTCGAGTCCACCGCCCCCGCCATCTTTGTCGATCGCGATGGCACCCCCATGCTGATCGATGCCGATTCGGGCGTTCTGCTCGATGCAGCCACCCCGGCGCGCCCGGGCATGCGCATCCAGATCCTCGCCGCCGGCCTCGGCCGCGTCACCCCGGATTGGCCCACCGGCGTTCCCGCCCCCCTCGACAACGCCCCCCGCGTCGCAGCCGCGGTTAAAGTCTATCTGGATCGCGCCCCGCTCAACGTCACCAAAGCCACCCTCGCCCCGGGCTATGTGGGCTTTTACGTGATCGAGTTTGAACTGCCTTCTCTGGTCAACGCCGGCCCGGCCGAGATCTACATCGAAGCCGCCGGACGCCCCAGTAACCGCACCCGCCTGATCGTTCGCCCGTAAGTTACCTCATCAATATCGTTTCCGTATTGCCTTGCGCCTTCAACCGCGCCACCCGCGCAAAAGCCTCCCGCGCCTCCGCCTTACGACCCAACGCCTGCAGCGCCCGGCCCAACTGATACGCAACAGCGGACTCGCCCGGTGCCCGCCGCGCCGCCTGCTGCAGCATCGGCACCGCCGCCTCCGCATGGCCCAATGCCAACTCCGCCTTGCCCAAATAGTACAGCGTGCCCCACAAATCCGGCCGCGCCTCGCGCACCGCGGTCAGCATGGGCTTCGCCTCCGCATACCCGCCCTCCTGCACCAGCAAGGCCCCCAGAAAATACCGGGCTTCCACCGAATCCCCCGCCTGGCGAAGCTTTTCCAGCGCCGCCGCGTTGTCCCGCAAACTAATCAGCGTCTTGCCGGTTTCGAGCGCCAACCCCGGCAGTGCTGCGTCGGCCGCCGCCGCTTTATTGAAGCTCTCAAGCGCCCGCTCAAACAAGGCCGAATCGTACCAAACGCGCCCCTCCAGGTAGTGCGCCTGCGCCACCGGCAAGACCGTGTATAACTTTTCGAGCACCGCCTGCGCCCGCGGCAGGTCTTTCTGTTTCACGTATCCCAAAGCCAGAAAGTGATAGACGCCGGGCGACACATCCAAGC
>JAYVUQ010000592.1:0-10970 GCA_043787785.1 Bryobacteraceae bacterium | reverse complement strand
TTACGACACCCGCCAAGCCGGGCTCGCCCTCTCTTACTTTGCCATCGGCCTGGCGGGTTACTCGGCCCTCAAGATTCTCACCCCCGCCTTCTACGCACTGGGCGACTCGCGCACCCCGATGGTGGTCAGCCTGCTCAGCATCGCCATCAACTTCGTGGCCGTCTCTATGCTGGTGCGCCAACCCGGCTTCGGCCATGCCGCCTTGGCGATGTCCACCTCCGTCGTGGCTTTGTTTGGATTCCTGGTCCAGTTCCTCGTCCTCCGCCGTCGCATGGGAGGCATCTACGGCCGCAATCTGCTCACCAGCACCCTGCGGATTCTCACCGCTTCGATGGTGATGGGCGCGGTGGTCGCTACCAGTAGCCATTTTGTAGGTCAGTGGTTGGGGGCTACCAAAGTCGGCTACCTCACTGATCTGGCCGTCTCCATCCCCTTAGGCGCCCTCACCTTCTACGCCGCCTGCCGCCTCCTGCGTATCGATGAGTTAGAGCTAGCCATGTCCGCCATGGCCGGTCCCCTCCGCCGCCGCTTCGGCCGCGCCTGAAACCCTCCAAAATATCTAGCCCACCGCGCCAGACCCGCCTGGGCGTGCTCCACCAGGCGAGGAACGCGGTAGGACGGGCCCTATCCGGACGCTCCCGGCCGCCAAACGAAAGTGAGGTCACAGACTTCTTCCCTTGTGTACTCAACCACTTGCCCTAGAACGTTCGATCCGGTCTGGTAATCTAAAAGTGGCCTTTCCTCCGCTCGCCGCACAGTTTCCCAAAGTTAGCCCGGCGGATGCGTTAAAGATTTTAGAATCAACAACTCCCGGCTTTGTTTCGTCACCGTGCTTCGAGGCGTCGTCACGAAATTGCCACGTAACGTCAAACCGGGTTCACATTACGTCCTAACCGTGTGGTACCATTCTGAAGACGATAAGTGAGATTAAGGATAGACGAGAGGTAACCGTTTTCGCATGGCTTTGGCGACTGACGTTAAGAAGACAACGATCACGAAGTACCGGATCAACAAGACTGACACCGGATCGCCAGAGGTGCAGGTGGCTCTGCTCAGTGGGCGGATCCTCCAGTTGACGGACCACTTCAAGACTCATAAGAAGGACCACGGTTCCCGCCGCGGGTTGCTGACGCTGGTGTCACAACGCCGCAAGCTTCTTTCGTACCTGAAAGAGCATAGTCCCGAGCGCTACAAGAAGCTCATTTCGAGCCTCGGTTTGCGCCACTAACTCCCTTCGCTCTGGTCATCAGAGTTTAACGCTTGACAGCCGGCCTAGGCCGGCCGTTCTGCTTTAGCTCGCCCATTCCCTCCATCTCCCTCAATCGATCGAGGGTTGTCTTGACTGGCAACCTGATGCGATCGCCGTAGACTCGAGGACGTACTCGGGGCGGCACTGGAGGATAGTTTGAGTATTCACACCGTTTCGGTCGATTTGTTCGGCCGCATCATCACTTTTGAGACTGCAAGATTGCCAAGCAAGCGAACGGCTCTGTGGTGGTTCGCATGGGCGACCTGTTCGTCCTGAACACCGCTTGCGGCAGCACCAAGCCGCGCGAGGGAGCGGATTTCTTCCCCCTCACTGTTGACTACCGCGAGTACACTTACTCGGCCGGTCGTTATCCCGGCGGCTTCATCAAGCGCGAAGGGCGTCCTTCGGAAAAGGAAGTCATCAACTGCCGCTTAACTGACCGTCCCATCCGTCCCCTGTTCCCCGAAGGCTACCGCAACGAAACGCAAATCGCGGGCCTCGTCATGTCGGCCGATGCTGAAAACGACCCCGGTCCGCTCGCCATCATGGGCGCGGCTGCCGCCCTCGCCATCTCTGACCTTCCCTTCCATCACCTTCTCCAGGCCGTGCGCGTCGCCCTCGTCGATGGCGAACTGGTCGCCCTTCCCACTTTCATCCAAACCAAGTCTGCCGCCTTCCACATCGTGGTCGCGGCCACCAAAGACGGTGTCGTGATGGTGGAAGCCGGCGGCAAGGGTGCCGAAGAAGCCGACGTACTCAAGTGCATCGCTTTCGGCCATGAATGCTGCAAGAAGCTGATCGCCGGCGTTGAAGAGCTGGTCAAGCTGGCCGGCAAGAAGAAGTGGGATTGGAGCGCTCCGCCCGCCAATGCCGACATCGCCAAGAAAGTGGAAGCCGCCGTCGCTAAAGAACTCAGCGACGCGATGAACACCGAAAAGTATCCCAAGCTCGACAGCTATGCCCGCGTCGATGCGGCGAAGAAGAAGGCCAAGGAACTCTTCACCGAACCCGCCGAGCAGAAAGAAGCCGGCGAAGCCTTCAGCAACCTGAAGGAAAAGCTCTTCCGCGACGAGATGCTCGACAAGCGCCGCCGTCCCGATGGCCGCAAATTCGACCAAATCCGCCAGATCGATATCGAAGTGGGCGTCCTGCCCCGCGTCCACGGCTCGTCCTTGTTCACCCGCGGCGAAACGCAAGCCATGGTCAGTGTCACTTTAGGCACCAAAGACGACGAACAGCGCGTCGAAATGCTCGATCGCGAGATCACCTCCAAGCGCTTCATGCTGCACTACAACTTCCCGCCCTTCTCGGTGGGTGAGTGCGGCCGCATGGGTTCGCCCGGCCGCCGCGAAATCGGCCACGGCTTGCTCGCCGAACGCGCCCTCTCGGCCGTCATGCCGGACGCCCTCACGTTCCCCTACACCGTCCGCATCGTCAGCGACACGCTGGAGTCGAACGGCTCCAGTTCCATGGCCGCCATCTGCGGCGGTTGCATGGCCATGATGGACGCTGGTGTCAAGCTCACCACTCCGGTAGCCGGCATTGCGATGGGCTTGGTGATGGAAGGCGATAAGTACGCCATTCTCACCGACATCGCCGGCGCCGAAGATCACTACGGCGACATGGACTTCAAGGTGGCCGGCACCCGCCAGCATGTCACCGCCATGCAAATGGACTTGAAAGTGGCCAACGTCTCGATGAGCGTGCTAACCGAAGCTCTCGCCCAAGCCCGCAAGGCCCGGCTCGAGATTTTGGACAAGATGGAAACCGTCCTCGCTACCCCGCGCGCCGAGATGTCGCAGTACGCACCGCGTATCTTCTCGATGACCGTGCCGGTGGATAAGATCCGCGAGGTCATCGGACCGGGCGGCAAGATCATCCGTGGCATCACCGAAGCCACCGGAACCAAAATCGACATCAACGACGATGGCGTGATCAACATCTACGCCACCGACGGCATCGCCGCTCAAAAGGCCCTGCAGATGATCGGCGACATTTGCGCCGTGGCCGAAGTAGGCAAAACCTACCTGGGCACTGTCTCCCGCATCGCCGACTTCGGCGCTTTCGTCGAGATCTTCCCCGGCACCGACGGCTTGCTGCACATCAGCGAGATCTCAGAAAGCCGCGTCAAGACCGTCCGCGACGAGTTGAACGAAGGCGACCAGATCCTGGTGAAGGTCCTGGCGCTCGAAGGCAACAAAATCAAGCTCTCCCGCAAGGCCATCCTGCAAGAGCAACGCAATAAAATCAAAGGCGGCGAATAGCCGGCTCAGTCGCTTCCTTTGGAAACAGCCTCGTCCTCTCCAGAGGGCGAGGCTGTTCTCTTTGGGACCGGTAATCTTCTGACGATCGCTAGACGAGCGCTGTCAAGATACGCGCAGTAATTGTCTGCGTACCCTTAACCGCCGAGTAGTCGACAGCGCTTACGGCGCGTTCGATGCGGCGAGCGGCGGCCCGCGTCGAGTCAGTGGCAAACCAGTCGAGCATCATCGCCGCCGACAGGATCATGGCCACCGGATTGGCCAAGCCCTTGCCGGCGATGTCGGGTGCCGTGCCGTGCGAGGGCTGGAAGACGGCCCACTTGTCTCCGATGTCGGCGGAAGGGGCGTAGCCCATGCCGCCAATCAGCCCGGCTGCGAGGTCGCTGAGGATGTCGCCGAACATGTTCTCAGTCACTACCACGTCGTACGCTTGCGGCCGGGTAATCAGGTACAGGGCCATCGCGTCGACGTAAACGCACTCGGTGGCGACGTCGGGATAATGGGCGGCGATTTCGAGGAAAATCCTCCGGAAGTAGGCCATGGAAGGCAGCACATTGGCCTTGTCCACCAGCGTCACTTTCTTGCGCCGCAAGCGGGCGTGTTCAAAGGCGCGGTGGAAGAGCCGCTCGCTGCGGTCGCGCGAAACGTGCATGATGTCTTCGACGAAGGGCGGGTTCTCCGCGGGAGGCTTACTGCGCGAGAAGAAGAGGCCCTCGGTGTTTTCGCGGATCAGTAACATGTCGATTTCGCCGCCGCGATAGCCTTTTAAGGGCGAGAGGTTTTCGTGAATCAGCCGGATGGGGCGCAGTCCCAGGTAAAGGTCGAGTTGCTCGCGAATGTCGATTTGCGGGGTCATCTCGGTGCCATTCGGCCAACGCACATGGGGCAGGCCCATGGCGCCCAGCAGGATGGCGTCATAGGTTTTCGCGCGCTCAAGCGTCGCCGGGGGCAGGGGATCGCCGCTGCGGAGATACTCGTTGGCGCCGACGCTCATTTCGGCGAACTCGAGCGTGAAGCCGTCAGCCACGGCCTCCAGCACCCGGCACGCTTCGGTCATCACTTCGGTTCCAATGCCATCGCCGGGCAATACGGCTACACGGTAGTTCATTCGTTTCCGAGTGTAACAAAACAGGGCAACAAAACAGAGTTACTCTAACGATAGATGCGCATTTTTCTCTTTAGTTTCCTGTTGAGTGCTCTGTCCGCCCAGACGACGCCGAAGCCAATAGTGGACCAGAAGCCCGCCGTCAAGCAGGCCGAGATCACGGTGAAGGGTAAGGTGATCAAGTACCGCTCCACCACTGGCGTGATGCCGCTCAAGAATGAAGCGGGCGAGACCGAGGCGCAGTTGTTTTATGTTGCCTACACGGTGGACGAGCCGAACCGGCCGCTCACGATCTGCTTCAACGGTGGGCCGGGTGCGGGCTCGTTGTGGTTGCACCTGGGGGCGATTGGGCCGCAGCGGGCGATGATGAACGACGATGGGTCACTGCCGCCGGCGCCCTACAAGATGTCGCCCAATGAAGCGACTTGGCTCGACAAGAGCGACCTGGTCTTTGTGGACCCGGTGGGCACGGGCTTCTCGCGCGCCCGGTCGGCCGACGTAGCGCGTAAGTACTTTGGTGTGCGTGGGGATATTGAATCCGTCGGGACGTTTATCCGGCATTATCTTGACCAGAATAAACGGTGGCAATCGCCGCTCTTTGTCGCCGGCGAAAGCTATGGCACCACCCGGGCCGCGGGGCTGTCGCAATGGTTAGTGGACCATGGCATCGCCCTCAACGGCGTCATGCTGATCTCGACCATCATGAATTTTCAAACTGTGCGCTTCCAGCGCGGTAACGATATCCCCTATGCGACCCATCTGCCCACTTACACGGCCATCGCCTGGTATCACAAGAAACTGGCTGGCGACTTACAAAAAGACCTAAAGAAAGCCGTCGAGGAAAGCCGTAAATTCGCCGCCGGCGACTATCAGCAATTACTATTTAAGGGCGATACCTTGACGATGGAGGAACGCAAACGGGGGCTCGACCAATTAGTCAGGCTCACCGGCCTTTCGCGGGATTTTCTGGACCGCTCCGACTTACGCGTCGAGATTCAGCGCTTCACCAAGGAGTTACTGCGCGACCGCGGACTCACCGTCGGCCGCTTAGATGGCCGGCTGACGGGGCAAGAAGGGTCGCCGACTGCCGAGACGCCCACCTTTGATCCGTCGATGTCGGCGATTCGGCCGCCCTACACGGCCATCATGAATCAGTACGCGCGCGAGCAATTGGGCTGGGAAGAGGAAAAAGAATACTTCGCCTTAGGCGGCGGCATCAGCGCACCTTGGGATTGGGGAGTCACCCAGAACGGAGGGCAGGGCTACGCGGATACCAGCGAGAATTTACGCGCCGCGCTCGAGCGCAATCCGCACATGAAGATCTTTATCGCCACGGGTTACTATGACCTCGCCACGCCTTTTCACGCGGTCGAATATACGGTGTCGCATATGGGGCTGACGCCGGCGCTCCGCAAAAATCTGCACTGGAACGACTACGAGGCGGGGCACATGATGTACATTCACGTGCCCTCGCTCAAGAAGCTCAAGACCGACGTCGATCAATTTTACGACGCGTCGCGGAAGTAAACTATTTCGCGCTTCTGGCCATCGCCTCGTGTGCCGCAGCCAGGGCTCGCATTTCTACGGCTGCCTTGCGGCAGTGCTCGGCGTAGAACCTGCAGTGTTCAGCGGAATTCGGCTGCATTGGGACCTTCGTCGAACCCATGGGAGGATCACGCTTGTATTCGATGGCTAATGCTTCGTGTTCCTTCGCCTCGGCCTCGTGTTTCGCGGCCATTGCCTGGTAATGCTGCGCCAGCCGCAGGTGATCGGCCGGGGTTTTGGCATTGCGGACCAGCGTCTTTACCTCAGAGGATTTCAACATGCCTGGGGGTTCTACCGCTATTGTCGTGGTCACCGACGCTAAGAACAATCCCACCACGGCTAGGGTGCTGACACCGTTTCGAAGTTGCATTTTTTCTCCTTCTGCAGCGCTTTGGCGCACTGACACCCGGGAGAGGAGCAATTGCGAGGCCAAACACGAGTTTTAGGTTGGCGAAGGAGAAGTACGGGAAATCTCAGGCAAGTACTTCCGATGGCAATTGCGATCCGCCGCGGGAGTGCGCGCATTCACGCACAAAGTGCGCCATTCCGCCGGAGGCTTGGGAGCTTACTTGAGCGACTTTACGAGCAGCACTTCGTTGCCGCTTTCGTTGTAAATCAAGTCGTCCACCATGCGGCGGGTCATGAAGATGCCAAAGCCGCCGGGCCGCATGCCTTGAGCTTCGCGCACTTCGGCATGTTCGAGGTTGGTGCCATTGGGCGGGTTGCCGATCGCCGCGTGCTTCAGGTTGTCGGTACGAAAGCCCGGCCCGGGGTCGCGAATCCACACCATGACCGATTCGTGCGTCTTGACACAGGTGAGATCCACCGAAAGACCGGGGTCATTGTGGCCGCCATGTTCGATCGCATTCATGAGGATCTCGCGCACGGCCGTACACATCTCCTCATGCTTTTTGAGATTCAGTTCAGTGTCGCGCGGCTCTAGCAGAGCCAGCGCCGCGTCCACGTTTTCGATTTGGCAAGGTATGCGGAGGCTCACCCAGTTGGGCGCGGCAGACAAGGTCTCGATTATGGGGGCAGCCATGGTTACCATTGATCAACTAAGCCTCACTCATTGGACGCACAAGGACCGGGTCCTGGTTGCAAAATCCGAGGGCAATCTGCTTTATCGATCTCCTTATCGGCAGAATTGAAAAATTCCTGCCCGCCTTCCATCATACTGGTCTCGCTTGCATCAAAATATAGGAGCATGGAAATTTCTTCACTCGTGATGGCGATCACCTTTTCGTCTGGGCCGCCGGCTGTCCTCACCCTGGCCCGATTCCCGATGGTGAGCTAAGCGCATGCATTGGATCACTGACCCCCACGCCTGGATCGCGCTGCTGACGCTGACGGCGCTCGAGATCGTGCTCGGCATCGACAACATCGTCTTCATCACGATATTGGCCGGCAAACTGCCCCCGCGCGATCAGCACCGGGCACGGCGTATGGGCCTGGGCGCGGCGATGATCACGCGCATCCTGCTGCTGCTTTCGATCAGCTGGATTATGGGCCTCACCCAGCCCCTCTTCTCTATTTTTGGCAACGGCCTCAGCGGGCGGGACCTCATCCTGCTGGTGGGCGGCATGTTTCTCATTTGGAAATCGACGAGCGAAATTCACGAGAAAGTGGAAGGCGAGGATCACCCCGACGACCGACCGGCCAAGGTGAGTTTCTCCGGTGTGATTGCGCAGATCATGCTGCTCGACATCGTCTTCTCTCTGGACTCGGTGATTACCGCGGTCGGCATGGCCGACGACATTGGCGTCATGATCAGCGCGGTGGTGATTTCGGTGGGCATCATGATGTTTGCGGCCAAGGGCGTGGGCGACTTCGTGCAGCGTCACGCCACAGTGAAGATGCTGGCGCTTGCTTTCCTGATCCTGATTGGGGTTAACCTTATGGCCGAGGGCTGGCACTTCCACATTCCGAAGGGCTATGTCTACTTTGCGATGGCGTTTTCCGTGTTTGTCGAAATGCTAAACTTGCGTAGCTCAAAGAAGAAAAAGAAATGAAGCTGTTGCTGGCGGCGCTGTTCGGGCTCCCGTTGTGGGCGACCGAAGCTACTGACTTTTTTGAGAGCCAGGTGCGCCCTTTGCTCGCCCGGCGCTGCTACTCCTGCCACACCCAGACGGCCATGGGGGGCCTGCGCCTCGATAGCCGCGAGGCGATGCTCAAAGGCGGCGGACGGGGCCCGGCGATCGTGCCGGGCGATCCGGAGGCTAGTTTGCTGCTGCAGGCGGTACTCGGCGCTGGGGGCCCTGGGGGCTTAAAGACCATGCCGCCCACGGGCGCTTTGGCGGCGGCTGAAGTGGCGGTGCTAGAGCGTTGGATCCGCGCAGGTGCCGTGTATCCAGCGCCTTTACCGAATCCGCGGGGCAGGGCGTTGTGGAGCTTGCAGCCCTTGGTGGCGGACCCTGCCAGTATCGACGGGTTGATCGACAAGAGTCTGCGGGCGAAGGGTTTGGAGGCCGCAGCCCTGGCCGACCGCCGCACACTCATTCGCCGCCTGTCGTTTGACTTGATTGGCTTGCCGCCCAAGCCCGAGGATGTCGCTGCCTTTGTGGCAGGCAAGTTGTCGACCGAAACCGTAGTGGACCAGTTACTCGCCTCGCCGCACTTTGGCGAACGCTGGGCGCGCCATTGGCTCGACGTGGCCCGCTTCGGCGAGGACGACTTTACGGGCACCGCGCCCAAGCCTTATCCGAACGCCTGGCGGTATCGCGACTGGGTGATCGACGCCTTCAACCGCGACCTGCCCTACGACATTTTTGTGCAGGCGCAGATTGCGGGCGACCTGTTGCCGGATAACGAGAGCCTGAAGGGTGGGTTGGGTTTGTTTGGTTTGGGCCCGTGGTATTTCGGCATCGCGCAACCGGGGCAAGCGCGCGCCGACGAGCGGCATGACCGGGTGGATATGATCAGTCGTGGTTTTCTGGGGCTTACGGTGGCTTGCGCGCGCTGCCATGACCACAAATATGACCCTATTCGCACCGAGGACTACTACGCGCTAGCGGGCGTTTTTGCGAGCTCGAAGTATCATGAGTATCCTCTGTCCGATGGGGCCACCGTGGCTCGCTACGAGGTGCACCAGAAGTTAGTGAAGGCGCGTGAGGCGGAGATCGAGAGCTTTCTGGAAACGCAGCGTGAGCAACTGGCGCAGATTTTTGCCAGCCGCTTGCCGGACTTGCTGATGGCCGTGGCGCGAAAAGATCCAACGGGCTTTGACGCGAAACTCTATGAGCATTGGGCGGCTTATCTAGCCAAGCCGGATGAGGGCCATCCGTATCTGAAAGAGTGGCAGGCGGCGCGGGCCGGCCAAGCTCCGGAGGCTGAGCTGCGGCGTTTGGCGGAGCAGTACCAGGCACTGGTGTTGACGATCATCGACGAGAAGAAGTCGCTTGACCAGCAGAACGCCGCCCAAGTGGCGCAGGCGAAACGGGACCAGCCCAAGACGGCATTGCGGAAGACAATCTTACCCTTTGGTTATGATTCCGAAGCTGACTTTAACCCCGGTGCCGACCTGCCTTCGGCCTCGCTACCGCGTGATCGCTACGTGCTGTGGCACGGGCTCTTCAAGATGACCAAGGCGCATTTGGCGATGGAAGGGGCGGAGATTGAGCGCTTTCTGGGGGGCGAGTTTGCGCAGCACCTGGTGCGCTTGCGGGCCCAGTTGGCGGCCCTGAAGAAGGACGCCCCGCCCGCCTATCCTTATCTTCATGGTTTGGCCGAACACGAGTTGCCGATCGACTTGAACGTCAACGTACGCGGGAATCCCGGGGAACTGGGAGCGCTGGTGCCGCGGCATTTTCCGGAAGTGCTGGGCGGAGACGCTTTACGCACGGGCAGTGGCCGGCTGGAATTGGCGAACGCCATCGTGAAGCATCCTCTCGCGGCGCGCGTGATGGCCAATCGAGTGTGGGTGCATCTATTGGGCGCGGGCTTGGTGCGGACGCCATCGAACTTTGGCACGATGGGCGAACGTCCGGCAAACCCGATGCTGCTGGACACGCTGGCGGCACGATTCCGGCAGCAGGGCTGGTCGATCAAGCGGCTGATCCGGGAGATTGTGCTGTCGCGGACGTATCAGGCGGCGAGCACCAGCAACGGCAAGCTGGACCCGGACAACCGGCTTTTCGGCCGGGCCAACCGGCGGCGGTTGGATGCCGAGTGCTTGCGCGATTCGTTGTTGGCGGTGGCGGGCAAATTGGACGAAAAGGTGGGCGGCGAGTCGGTGGCGCTTGACGAGACGAACCGGCGGACGGTGTATGCGCGGGTGGGCCGTTACCGGCAGGATGAGACGCTGTCGTTGTTCGATTTTCCCAGTTCCAGTGTCACTTCGGAGCAGCGGGCGGTGACCAATGTACCCTTGCAGCGGCTGTTCTTTCTGAATAGCGGCTTCATCCTGAAACAGTCGGCGACCTTGGCGGCTCGTGTGGCGGCGGAAGCTCCGGAAGAGGGGCGGATTGATTATGCGTACCGGTTGCTGTATCAGCGGGAGCCGGTGGCCGGGGAACTGGAGTTGGGCCGTGAGTTTTTGCGGCAGGGAAGTTGGGCGGCTTATGCCCAGGTCCTGCTGAGTGCGAATGAGTTTGCGTTTATTGATTAGATGCCGTGGTCTTTCTCGTCATTCACCGCTAGCAGTCAAACCTCGCCCATAGGACCACTGTTTGCAACGGGCACATCGGTAACCAGGTAACACTAGACTGGACACGAAACCGCCTATCGTTTAGGAACGCTGGTGTTACCATATGCCCTAGATGGTAAAAACGGCGGTGTATCTGGGCGAAACCGTGACGCTCAAGCGTATGGC
>JAYVUQ010000591.1:0-2284 GCA_043787785.1 Bryobacteraceae bacterium | reverse complement strand
TACTTCGCGCGAGCCTTGTTTGGTCGCTCGGAGCTTGGCTACCCATTTGGCGGGCTCCCAATATTGGACGCGCGGATCATTCAGGCCGGCGAGCACCAGCAGGTGCGGATAGTCATGCGGCCCGACATTGTCATAGGGCGAGTAGGACTTCATATAGTGATAGGCGTCGGCCTCTTGGGGATTGCCCCACTCTTCATACTCGCCCACTGTCAGTGGCAGCGACGCATCGAGCATCGTGTTCAAGACATCCACGAAGGGCACGCCGGCGATGGCGGCCTGAAATAGATCGGGCCGTTCATTGAGCACCGCGCCCATCAGCAATCCTCCGGCGCTGCGGCCCATGATGGCGAGCTTTTCGGGCACAGTGTAGCCAGCGGCGACGAGGTGCTCGGCGCAAGCAACAAAGTCAGTAAAGGTGTTGCGTTTGCGCATCATCTTGCCGTCATCGTGCCAAGGCGTACCTAGTTCGCTACCGCCGCGAATCTGGGCGATGGCCCACACCCAACCACGGTCCAGCAGGCTGATGCGTTCGGAATTGAAAACGGGTTCGGTGTTCAGACCGTAGGAGCCATAACCGTAGAGCATGGTGGGCTTGGGCCCGGCTGGCAGGTCGCGGCGATAGACCAGGGCCACCGGCACTTCCACCCCATCCGGCGCCTTCACCAGGATGCGTTCGGTAACGTAAGCGCCGGCATCGTAGCCATGCACCACCAGGGTTTTGCGGATTGTGCGCTCGTGGGTATGCAGGTCATAGTCGACCACCGTGGGCGGTGTGCCCATGGACGTGTATTCAAAACGAAAAGTGCTCGCCTGGTACTCCGGATTGCTGTGGGGAAAGACGTGGTAGACAGGATGAGGGAATGGCACGTCATGGTCGAGCCCGACGCGAAGCCGGCGCAAGCCCCCTTCACGCTCAATCAGCACCAAATGCTCGGCAAAGGCAATTACCGATTCCAGCAGCACGGCGGGGCGATGCGGCAGAATCTCGCGCCAGTTTTCGATAGATGGATTAGCGACGGGAGCTTCCACTAGGCGATAGTTGCGGCCCTGGTCGTTGATGCGGATGTAGAAGCGGTCGGCCTGATGAGTGATGTCGTACTCGATCTGGGGACGGCGGGCATACATCAGTTCGGGCTTTTCGTCGGGCGAGTCGGCTGGCCAGCGCCAGACCTCCGACGATGTTGCGCTCGAAAGCGTGAGCAGCATCCAGGCCCGGCTGCGGGTCTTGGTGAGGCCTAAGTTGAAGCGCTCGTCGGGCTCGTGAAAGATGCGGGTGGATGAGGCATCGCCCAGTCGATGACGCCACAACTCAAAGGGGCGCTTGGCGGCATCTACCTTGTTGAAGAAAAGAGTCTCGTTGTCGTTGGCCCATTCGAGGTCGTAGTATGTGTCGGTGAGGCGATCGGGAAGCAACTCTCCGGTCACCAGATCCTTCACCCTGACGGTGTAGACTTCGTCGCCTTCGGTGTCAATGGAATAGGCCAGCCGGCGATGGTCGGGCGAGGGCGCAAAGACTCCGATGCGGAAATACTTTTCACCTGCGGCCAGCAGGTTGCCGTCCAGCAGAATTTCTTCCAGGCCACCATTGGCGGGCTGGCGGCAATAGATGGTGTACTGCTTGCCGCGTTCGGTGCGGGTGTAGTAGAGGTAATCGCCGCGGCGGACGGGCACGGTCTGGTCGGTCTCGTCGATACGCGAAACCATTTCGCGATAGAGCTGCTTCTGCAGTTCTTCGGTGGGCTCCATGACGGCCGCCGCATAGTGATTCTCTTGGGCGAGATAGTCGAGCACTTTCGGGCTGTGCTTGTCGCTCAGCCAGTGATAGGGGTCGACACGGGCATCGCCGTGCAGATGGGTGATTTGGGGTTCGGGCCGGGCCACCGGCCGGAGGGACTGAGAAGGAATCGTAACCGTCGCCATCGTAAACTCTACTGGTCTTTACACGCCGATCAGACGTGCGGCCAATCAGTTGCAGCAAGGTCAAAGGGCGTGGCGCTCTGACGGCCAGTTCTTGAGAAACTGAACGCCGAGGCACCACCCAGCATGGTACCGCGCTTGGGGACAAGGCGCGCGGTCAGTCTTTGCTGGCCAAGCTCAAATCACCTATTCGTCCCAACCCAAAAACGAAACTCACCAACAACCCCACCCGAATGATCAACTTACAAGTGTGTCCGACTCCCTCCTAGACTCCCTCCTAAACTTCACAATCCATTCGACTTTTCCGGTTCTTCCGATTCCCGCCGCAAGTTTTTTAAAAAATAAGTGAGAATAATCCTCCGCTCAA
>JAYVUQ010000590.1:0-3420 GCA_043787785.1 Bryobacteraceae bacterium | reverse complement strand
TCTGCTGGTAGCCACCGGGCAGAATCGCCGTCAAGCCAGCGCGGCGAAACTGCTGCCCCACATAGTCAGCCGCCCGCTGATGCCCGGGCGAACCGGAAGCGCGGCCCTCCTGCAGATCATCGGCCAGAAACTCGATATGCTCCCACCAAGCCGCCGCCGGCGACAGCTTCTTTTGGGCCAAAGCCAAGCAGGCAAGCAGTAATACCGAAGTAAGTTTCATCACCAGCCCAATGTTAACTCACCGCGTGAAGCGTGGAGGCACATTCTCCAGCGTTCATAAGGTCCCCGTCTTCAGTCGCACGGAAACCGTACCCGTTGGCGATTGCCTCCACGCTTCACGCGGTGGGCTCGCACTATGCAAATTGAAACTAACTCTTCAAACCAAAGCCCTAGCTCGTCGCTGGGAACTTCGCCTTCACCTTGGCCGCAATCTCTTTGCCGAGCCGATCGCCTTCAGTGCAGTCGAACCGCCAATGCACACCCAGGAACACGCGGCTGTCCAGGTTATCCTGAAGCGCCTCTTTGATCGTCATCTCAGGCACATAGCGCGTCCGGACGGTACCATCCCGGTCGATGCTTTCGCCATTCAACTCATCGGAGACCAAGCTGAACTTGAAGGTGGCCGGCAGCGCCAATTCAAGCTGCACCACCCGGAACGCCGCCGCGCCGAAAGTAGCGTGGCCGGAAGGATAGGCCGGGAAATTCGGCGTCGCCCCGGGCAAACTCGGCTGGTTGGTCCGTGGTGCGCCCAGCGGCACCCAGAAAGGATCACCGGTGGTGCCGACGTTGCCATCGCCCTTCGCCGTCGGCCCCCATTCCGGGCTCGCCTCCCGAATGCCCATCACGGGCCGCCAGAAATTGTACTGATACTTCACATGCCAGGCGAGGATGCCCGCATCGGCCATCGCCACATTCACCATCGCGAAAAGCCGGGCATTCGCCGCCTCGCTGGTGGCTTGCTTCGCAGCGATCGCCCGAATGGCCTGATTGTAAAAGCGCGGTGGAACGCCGATATTGCGGGCGCCGTCATAGGCCCAGTACACGCCCACCGTCGTCTCCGCAGGTGTGCGCGTTCCGCCGCTCAATTGGCCCTTGCCCTTCACTTCGTCAAAGGCGGTCTTATATGCCGGCGTATTCATCGCCGGATGCGGCAGCGCCGGAATTCCCGCAATGAGGGTGGCAACGCCAAACGGCTTTACCTTGCCCCAGTGGACTCCTAAGAATTTTTGCCCCGGGTTCTGCGGATCCACCCGATGCCGGCCCGGCTCGGCACTCGGCACGTAAAGATCGTCGGAGGCCTCAGCGCCATCGCCCTTGCGCGAATCGAGCATCGCCACGGCTACCAGCCGGCCCCAGCTGAGCCCCAATTCAATAGCCGGATCTCCGCCGCCACTCAGCATCGAAACAAATTCCAGATGCTTCTTTTGAAAGGCGTCACGCTGCCGGCCATACAACACGGACAAGGTTTCACAAGCCGCCGCGCATACTGCCGCTTGGGCCGCAAGCACCAGGTTGGTGCCCGGCACCGACGTGTAAGTCAAGTAGGTCGCGCCCCCACTCACAATGCCGATATAAGCGTCGTACATGGCCAAATTAACAATAGCCAAAGCGCGAGACGTCCGGGTAGGACCGCCTTGCTCGGAAGAAATCGGCGCGTCGGGCTTATCCGAAGAGAAATCGGTCTTAATCGCGTCTAAGCTAACTTGGTTCCAGAAAAGGATCGCATCCATGGGTGGTATTACCTTCTTACTGTGTAGGTCTCATGGGATCGCAAATGCGCCCCCACTGAGAAAAGCGCAATTTCCCCGGCGCAAGGGACAGTTCCACGCAACAATAATTAGCGGTGGTGCAAAAGTTTACAGATTTGACGCCCTACTCGGCCGCTTCGCGGAACCGCAGTAAGCCGAATGGCGTGGGCAAAGCCCGGCGTACCGGGGCCGGATAGGGAGCCTGCTCTCCCTTGATGCTGTGCCAGAGGATCCGGTTGAGCGCGTCTTCGTCCACCCGGTCGTACTCGCGGAAGTCCATGCGGGCGCTCTCCACCGCTCCGTAACCCTGCGCAGGGTTCTTCGAGAGCAGGTCGATTTTGGCAGGCATGGCGGTGAAAGTAGACAGATCTGGCTTGGTCATGAAGCTATTCACCATGGGTGGCGCGGCGGCGTCATGTTGGGTCATCGGCGGCAGTCCCAGTAACAGTTCTATCGTCCGCAACATCGACAGGGTCGAATACATCGAGCTATCCACGGCCTTGCGCTTCACATAGGGGCTAATCACCAGCCCCGCCGTGCGGTGCGAATCGACGTGGTCCGGCCCATTCTGCGCGTCGTCCTCGATGATAAAGATGGCGAACTTACCCCAGGCTCTGCTCTTGGTGATGGCTTCCACGATCTTGCCGGCGGCCACGTCGTTTGAAGCGACCTGCGCCTTGGGCGTGTAAGCGCCCGGCGCGGTGCCGCTGGTGTGGTTTTCGCCCAGCGACATCATCATGAAATTCGGCACTTGGCCAGCGGCATCGAGTTCCTGGAACTCTTTCACAAAACGGTCGGCACGGTCCATGTCGCGGGCGCGCAGCGTGCCGTCGGCGTTATTTTGGTCAAAGGCCGCGCTGCGGATATTCGCCACGCCGCGGCGATTGCCCATGCCGTACGTGCGGACTTTGAGCCCATTCTGCGCGGCGAGCTCCCAGATATAGGGTGTCGATTGCGCGGCAATGCCCCCGGCCACGTTCACGCGTCCATGGCGCGAGTAGCTTAACGTCCAGGCCCGTTGCGTGAACTCATTCACGTAAGCCGAAGTCGTCCACGGTTGGCCATCCTGAGAGACTTCGCCGCTGCAATAAAGGTTGTCCAGCAACACGAACTGCTCCGCCAGCGCGTGCTGGTTCGGCGTCACATCGCGACCGAAGAGCGTGAGAGTAGGGTCGCCGTTTCCTTGCTTCAAATCCCCGAATACCTGGTCGTAAGTGCGGTTCTCTTTCATGATGAACAGCACATGTTCGATCGGCGATTTCTGCCCTACCCGCGCCGGAATGACGCTTTCACCGCCCGCGCCCGATTGCTCGAGTAAGTTGTCTTTGTAGAGCGCATTGTCATATACCTGTTTCGTGTAAGTGGCGAGTTTTTTGGCATCCGGAACATCGACAAACGAAACCATGCTGTTCATCTGGTTGCCCATATGCTGAAAGCTCACCGACGGCGCGGTGGCGTCGATGGGCCGCTTCACGCGATTGGGCCCGAGGCCATTCCCCTTGCCGCTCGCCACCAGGAGACGCTTGCCGTCCTGCGTGGTCGTAACGAACGTCGGGTACCAACCGGTGGGCAGGAAACCGAGTAACTTACTCTTGCCCCGATCTTCCACTTCAATTACGCCGACGGAGTTATTATCTGCATTGGCGACATATAGATACTCGCCGTCAGGCGA
>JAYVUQ010000589.1:0-1614 GCA_043787785.1 Bryobacteraceae bacterium | reverse complement strand
TTTCGATGCCCGCCAGTTGCAAGGAACTGATGCGGCCATCGCTGGCACCGTCGTCGGCCGGGCCCCAGCTATTGCTCGAAACGTGGGTGATCAGGCCGGCGGGCTGCCAGGCCATGGCGCGTCCGTTGGCGTCTTCCGCGGCGTCGCCGGCGATCAGCCGGAGGCCCATCAGGCGCGCTTCAGGGGCCACGCCGATGACGCCCAGGCTGTTGAAGCCCGTCGCGCCAGCGATGCCCGCGCAGTTGGTGCCGTGGTTCTGCTTGGGGTCAGTCGGCGAAGGGTCACTGGGGTCGCCGTCGTTGAAGTTCGCGTGGTTGCCCAGGCCGAGGGGCAGCACGTTGGCGGCGAGGTCCTCGTGCTTCATTTCGAGGCCATCGTCGACGATGGTCATGTTGATGTTCTTACCGGTCACCGAATCCCACACGTTGCGCATGCTGAGATTGAAGGCCGTGGTCGATTGCAGGTGCCATTGGCGGGGATAGAGCGGATCGTTCACCGCGCGGCTCAGCGTTTGCCGCTTGCCCATGGTGCGGGAAAAGACGGGGCCGAACTCGAAGCCGCCCTGCCGCGTCATCCAATCGACGGCATCGAGCGCGGTGAAGGCGTCGGCATAGGAGACCAGCAGCCAACCGGCCACCAGGGATTCTTCAAAGCCCAGCGGCTGGGTAGCGGCGAGCCGCTCGCTTTGGCTCTTTTCGAGATGCACCAGCAACTTTTCGGTCATCACGCGGCGGGCGTTGGCCAGGCGCTTCTCCCGGGCGTCGGCGGGGAGGGCGGCCAACTTCTCGGCCGTCGGCAGGTCGCCGCTGTAGTAAAAGACCGGGGCGAGCGCCTTGCGGTCCTGCGCCCAATTCGACTTCACCAGCTTACGCGAGGATTCGCCTCCGCCCAGCTTCAGTATCCGCCCGCCGCCCCATTCCTGGCTGACCGCCGTGGAACGGACGCCGCGGCCGGCGCGGCTGAAGACCTCATCGGCGGCCATGCGGTACGCTACGGAGCGGCCTGCGTCGGAGAATGTGTAGTCGGTCTGCGCCCCGAGTGAGGCGCCGGCCAGCAGGCTGGCGAGAAACAGGCGAATATATGAAGACATGGTAAAGTCCTTTCGAGAGGGTATCGGCGTACTCACTCGCCTAGGTTAGGCGGCGTGGAAGATTCTTCCCTCTACTAGAGTAAGGGGAAACCCGGCTCGAAAAGTGTTCACGATGGAGAAAAATAAATTTCCCTCGTCGCCAAAGTGTTCAAAACTATGGTATCGCCTGCCACCTCCGACATCACCCGCATTCTCCCCTCTTGGCGCGAAGGTGACCCCGAAGCGCTGGCGCGGCTGACACCGTTGGTGTCCGGTGAACTGCACCGCTTGGCTTAGTTGTACCTGGCCGGCGAGCGCCCTGGGCACTTGCTGCAGCACACGGCCCTGGTGAACGAGGCATTTGTGCGCCTTGATGGAGTGGCAGCCGGACCAATGGCAGAGCCGGGCGCAGTTCTTTGGCGTTTCGGCCACCCTGATGCGCCGAATCCTGGTGCAGTTCGCCCGGGAACGCCAATCGCAGAAGCGCGGCGGCGATGCCCTGCGCGTCTCGCTGTCGGAAGCCGCCGATGTGGCCGCGCCGCCCG
>JAYVUQ010000588.1:0-2536 GCA_043787785.1 Bryobacteraceae bacterium | reverse complement strand
AGAAGACTCGTATTCAACTGAGTGACCCGGAAGGGGCAAAGCTATTCTTAAAGAAAGCCGGGACGCTATCTGGTGCGGACATCGAAGCCATCTTGGTGCGCGCCAGCATGAAGAGCGCGCTCGAGAACGAAGCCACCGTGGGAGCCGACGACTTACTCGCCACCCTCGAAGATTTTATCCCGCCCTCGTACCCCATCGAAATCGAAATGCAGAACCTTGTCGCCGTCCAGGAATGCACACGCCGCAGCCTGCTGCCCGCCAAATATCGCGACATGCCCCGTGAGGAGATCTCCCGGCAGATTGCCGAATTCAAGATGTTACTCGGAGGCCAATGATGCGGCGGCGCGACCTACTCACCGGATCCTTGCTCGCCACCACGGTGGCCTGTACGTCGCAGACGCGCCGGCCGAACATTCTCCTGGTGATCGCTGACGATCAGTCCTGGCGCGATGCTGGAGCCTACGGAGCTAAGCATGTCGCCACGCCCGCCTTTGACCGTTTGGCGGCGGAGGGAGCCTTTTTTACTAACTCGTTCTCAGCCAGCCCCTCCTGCACTCCGTCACGAAGCGCCGTTCTGATGGGGCGTCACCTGTGGCAACAGCGAGAGGCTGGCACCCTCTATGGCGCCATACCTCCGGATATTCCGCTCTACCCTCACTTGCTCGAGGACGCCGGTTACGCCATCGGCTACACCGGAAAAGGATGGGCCCCGGGCGACTGGAAGGCGATGGGTGCCACTCGCAACCCTTGCGGCAAAGAATACAACGCCCGCAAACATACGATGCCCGTGCGGCCAGGTATTGAGCCAGCTGACTATACGGAAAACCTACGGCAGTTCCTGGATGAAAAGGCGCCCGACACGCCGTTCTGCTTTTGGATGGGTTCAAAAGAACCGCACCGTGTCTACGACCAGGGAAGTGGCCTGCGCTTGGGTAAGAAACTGGAGGACGCGCAGGTGCCGGAGTTTCTCCCGGATACCCAGGCCGTGCGCTCGGACTTACTCGACTATTATCTCGAAATTGAGTGGTACGACCAGCAACTCGCTCGCACGTTGAAGTTACTCGAAGAGAAGGGCCTGCTGGATAATACGTTGATTGTCGCCACCAGCGACAACGGCATGCCGTTCCCGCGCGCCAAGGCCAACCTTTACGACTGGGGGGTCCACATGCCCCTCGCGATTCGCTGGGGTGCCAATACCAAGGCCGGCAAGGTTATCGATAACCTGGTCAGCCATGTTGATTTCGCACCCACCTTTCTTGCGGCGGCCGGTGTTCCGCTCCCCCAAGGCATGGCGGGCCATAGCTTGCTTCCGCTGCTTCGCGGTGATTCGGTTGACACGGCGCGCGATCAGGTATTTTCCGCCATGGAGCGCCACACCATGTGCCGCCCGGACGGTGGAACTTATCCCATGCGCTCGCTGCGAACTAAGGATTTCCTCTACATTCGGAACTTCGCTCCGGACCGTTGGCCCACCGGCGGTGACTTCTCTTCTTCCAACAACACTCCCCATGGCGATATTGACGGCGGGCCAACCAAAGATAACCTCTTCATGCAAGACACTGCGGGTAAGTTCCCGCAGCAGGTCGCGCTGTGTACTGGCAAACGCCCGCCCGAGGAGCTTTACGACGTGGCGGCAGACCCCGGACAAACTCGCAATCTTGCCGCGGACTCCCGCTTTGGCAAACAACTCGGCGAACTTCGCTCGCGGCTCAAATCCTACCTCAAGCAGACCGGTGATCCCCGCATAGCCGGTCAGGATCCTTGGCAGTCGTACGTTTATTACCAAACCAGCGGTTATGGCGCCAGCTTCAATACCTCATTGCCGGAAGCAGTTCGGCATGCGGCTCGCAATAAAATTCACAAACCTGAGTAACTTAGCGGCTGTGGTCCGCGTTGCGCCACGCTTCTAGCTGAGCCGTAAGCCGTTTCACGACGTCGGGCATCTGCGAATATAGATTCCGATCCTCGTGGGGATCTTCCTTCAGGTGATAAAGTTCACCCTCCGGCTCACCGGCACCGGGAGTAATCTTTGCGGGCGAAGTGAACCCACCCGAGCCCCGGCCCAAAACCAATTTCCATTCGTGCGAGCGAATCGAGAACATACCGTTACCCGCATGATGAACGACGGCTTCCCGACGGCTCTTCGCCGCCCCGAGTAACACCGGGAGAAAGGAGTAACTATCCTCGGCCATCCCGGGAATTAGCTTCGCACCGGTAAGTTCCGCGATAGTCGCAATGATATCGGTATGGCAGAGTAACTGGCTCGAAACCTTGCCGGCCTTCACCTTGGCCGGCCAGCGGGCAATGAAGGGTACGCGATGGCCGCCCTCTTGGATGTCACTCTTCTGGCCACGCCACTTGGCGTCAGCCCAATGGCCGGCCGCCTCATCGGAGTCTCGCTTCTCCCAGGGCGCTCCATTATCGCTGGTGACGATAAGTAAGGTATTCGCGGCCACGCCGGAGGCCTGTAACTGGTCGGCGATCTTACCGATTGAGGCGTCGATCTCCTCGACAAAGTCTCCGTATAACCCAGCCT
>JAYVUQ010000587.1:0-7548 GCA_043787785.1 Bryobacteraceae bacterium | reverse complement strand
CCGGTGAAGCCGCGGGCGACGCGCAGAGCGCTCATGGCGGCCTCGGTGCCGGAGTTGACCATCCGCACCATCTCCATGGAAGGGAAGGCGTCCCGGACGGCTTCGGCGAGCAGGATTTCGCGCTCTGTGGGCGCGCCGAAGCTGGTGCCGATCTCGAGTACTTCGCGGAGAGCATTAATCACGCAAGGGGGCCGATGGCCCAAGATTAACGGCCCCCAACTGCCGATGTAATCGAGGTAAGAATTGCCATCCTCGTCGATCAGCCTGGCGCCTTCTCCCTTGGCCATGAAGATCGGAGTGCCGCCCACACTGCGAAAAGCGCGGACCGGGGAGTTCACTCCGCCGGGGATCGACTTACGGGCGCGGGCTATTAGTTGGGCGGATCGCTCAAAGTTCATCTACCTCGGATTTTCTCATATCGACTGGCAATCGGACTTTGGAGGGAGCAGAATAGAAGCAACATGGGTATTTTACGCTTCTCGTTCGCTCTCCTTCTGACCATCTGGTTACCCGCCGCGGAACTGAATTCACTACGCTTCGAGCCACAGAACCTAGACCCGACTTGCAAACCCTGCGCAGACTTTTACCAGTTTGCCGACGGCGGCTGGATGGCGGCCAATCCCATTCCCGCGGCCTATCCGCGTTGGACGAAGTTTCAGGCGCTGGCCGAGCGCAACCGCGACCTGCTGAAAGAGATCCTGGACGCGGCCGCCCTGGAGAAATCTACCCCTGGCTCCGACGAGCAAAAGATCGGCGATTACTACGCCGCGTGCATAGACGAGGCCAGCATTGAGAAGGCAGGCATGTCGCCACTGCTGCCGGACCTGAAGTTAATCGACGGCATCAAAAGCCGGGCGGACCTGGTGCGGGTGCTGGCCGCACTGCACGCTACCGGCAACAACGTGCTTTTCAATTTTGGCTCGCAGCCCGACGCCAAGGATAGTTCGCAACTGATCGCGGGCATCTTTCAGAGCGGCTTGGGCCTGCCAGACCGGGACTTCTATTTGAAGACCGATGAGAAAAGCGAAACGATTCGCAAAGAGTACTTACTGCACATCACCCGGATGTTCACACTGCTGGGCGACCGCGATGCCGGGGCGGCGACGAGGGTCTTCGCGTTCGAGAAACAACTGGCCACGCCGATGATGGAGCGGACACAATTACGCGACCCAAAAGCGACGAACCATCCGATGCCGGTGGCAGAGTTTGTGAAGCTAATGCCCACATTCTCCTGGCCCACTTATTGGAAACTGCGCCAGGCGAATTTCACGGTGATCAATGCCGGGCAGCCCGAGTATTTGAAGGCGCTGGAGCAGTTACTCGTCACCACGCCGATTGGCGACTTGAAGCTGTATCTTCGCTGGCACGCCGTCAAGAATGCGGCACCCTTTCTTAGTAAGGCATTTGACGATGAGGCCTTCAGCTTCACCAAGGTTCTGACGGGGGCCAAAGAGCAGTTGCCCCGGTGGCGGCGTTGCGTGCAATCGACCGATGACCAGTTAAGCGAGGCGTTGGGCCGTAAGTTTGTCGAGAAACACTACCCAGCCAAGGCCAAGCAGCGGATGAATGAGTTGATCGACAACTTATTCGCCGTATTGCACGAAGACCTCAAGGCGGCGGACTGGATGTCCAGTAGCACGCGGGCGCAGGCTTTGGCCAAGTTGGACTCCTTCAAGCGCAAAGTGGGCCACACCGAGAAATGGCGCGATTACTCTGGCGTCAGCGTGGCACGGAAGAGCTACTTTGGCAACGCGCTGGAGACCTCGAAGTTTGAGGTGCGCCGGGACGTCCGGAAGATCGGGCGGCCGGTAGACCGGGGCGAGTGGATGATGTCGGCGCCGGAAGTGAATGCCTATTATCATTCGCGTAACATCGAGATCGTATTTCCGGCGGGCATCTTGCAACCTCCCTTCTTTGACTTTCAAGCCGATGATGCCATTAACTACGGGGCGATCGGCTCGGTGATCGGGCACGAAATTATCCATGGCTTCGACGACAGCGGTCGGCAGTTCGACGGGCAGGGGAACCTGCGCGATTGGTGGGCGGCGGAAGACGGCAAAAAGTATCAGGACCGCGCGGCATGCGTCGAAAAACAATTCTCGGCTTTCAAGGTGCAGGCCGGCCTGAACGTGAATGGCAAGCTGGTGCTGGGTGAAAGCATTGCCGACTTGGGTGGCTTACGGTTGGCTTACCGGGCACTGCAGAAATCGCTGGCCGGTAAGCCCGCGCCGGCCAAGGTGGATGGCTTTACGCCGCAGCAGCGCTTCTTTTTGGGCTGGGCCCAGGCGTGGGCGGCCAATTACCGGACGGAGTTCGAACGGATGGCCACGATGACCGATCCGCACCCGCTGCCGCGCTTCCGGGTGAACGGCCCGCTTTCGAACCTGCCCGAGTTCCGGGAAGCCTTCGGCTGCCAAGCGGGCGACGCGATGGTGCGCAAAGAAGCCGAGCGTTGCCGCGTGTGGTAGTGACAAGAACAAAGCGGGCCCAGGAACTAGTCCTGGGCCCGGGTTTCCCAATAACTTACGCTGGCAAACTCTCTAAAGGAGGGAAACAGTCAACTCACATTCAGAGTGCCTTTTGACGGGCACCCTCCACCATCAGCTGATTGCTGACGGAGAACACTCCCGGAACCTGCATGGCTCGCAGATAAGCCAACTGCGCATCGGCTGGGCTGGAGACCACGCCGGCCAGGGTGACATTGCCGTTCTTCACGAGGATGTGAATGCCGGGCACGACACCCAGGCCGTAGCGCTGCAGAGCGGGAAAGCTATAGATACTGCGCAGGGTAGCCAGACGAATCCGGTCGTCGAAAGGCGAAAGCGGCAGCACCTCAATCTGGTTACTGACGACCGATACACCGGCCACTCTCATTACGACGCGCTCGGCGTCAGTACGTAACGTGGGGCGGTTTACTTGGCCAGCCAGAATTACTTTGTCACCTTCCACCTGGAAGGTTAAATTGTCGAAGACACCGAGCCAAGGCAACAGCACCAGTTCGTGGCGGACTCGCTCGGACAGGTCCTTGGCGGGCTTGTCGGCAGCGGACAGGAAGACCGGGATTGCCAGCAGCAGGGCTAACATTTTCATCCGTTTCATAAGGTGTCGATCTCCTTTCGACACCTGAGGAGATGCGGGATGAATGGGCTGGGTTTCGATTGTCGCGAATATATTTATTCGTTCATAAGTGAAACCTATGAGGCGGTTTTTCCGTAGCGTGCAAGGCCAAATAGGAACCCTTGCGGCTCAAAATGAGCTACAACGATTCCTATTTTGGCTCTCCCCCCGGAGATCGTGGAATGCCTTAGGCGGCGTCGGCAAACAGCGAGCGCTGAACGGGCTCGCTGGACCGGAAACCTTCGAGCGCCTGGGGGTAGCGGCGCAGGAGTTCCTTGGGTACGATGCTAGCCGGACCGAAGAGGACCTGCATCTGAAAGGCATTCACTAGAGATTGGGCATGGGCTTCGTTGTTAAAGACGACGAAGACCTGTTTGGCGTGCTGGCCGATGCGGTCGATGCGATCAGCCCAGTCGTTCAATTCGGACTGGGAGTAGAGATAGTCATGGCGGCGGGGCCCATCGCGGAACCAATGGTCGTAGTTGCGGCCGTTGAGGCGAACATAGCCGATGCCATTGGTCAAGATGGAGGTGGGCGGCATGGCGCGGCCGTAGCTGGGCTGGTCGAGATTGCCGAAGCCGATGCGGTAGTCGATTAAGGTGCCGAGAGCCTCGGGCAGCATCCAGCTTTCGTGGGCGAACTCGGCGACGAGCGGGTAGCCGTGGAAGGCTTTGCGGAGTTCGATGAGGTAGAGGCGATTCTCTTCGGTGAAGCGGAAGGACCAGGGGAACTGCATGACCAGGGCGCCGAGACGCCTGGCGTTGTGGATGGGAGCCAGACCAGCGCGAAACAGAGCCACGGAGGCTAGATCGAGCTTGGCTTCGTGGGTGAAGGAGCGGGCCAACTTGGCGGTAAAAAGGAAGTCTTTCCGGTGCGAAACCAGGGAGACCCAAAGTTGGGCGACCTCCGGCTTCAAGGCTTGGTGAAAAGACGAGTTGATCTCGACGGTGGAGAAGAACTTGGATAGATAGCTCAGCGGATGAAAGCCGCGAGGTTTAGGTGAAGGGTAGAAGTGAGTATCCCAGCTGGGGTAGGCCCAACCGGCGGAACCGAGGCGTAAATTCGAGAGTGGACTGGAGGGGGGTAAGTCATTCATCGCTTTCTCTTCGCCCTTTCAATATACGCCTAATTTTCGCCTTTCGTCAAGAAGAAAAGGCGAAGATACTTTATAAAAGTGACGAAACGAACCGGGGAGTGGTTGATTCTGTTGAGTTTGCTGGATTTCTCCGCTGACGGCGCGGGGGGCGATGTTGATCATGAGGGTATGATGACATGGAGGCGCTGAGGGATACACGCAATGGAGGGTGGCGGATTCGGGGGAAGTGGTTGGGGTGGTTAGGTTTGGCTTTTCTTGCAGTGGTTGTGACTGGCGCGAATGGGGGGAGGGTGTAGTGGCGGCTCAAAAGCGGTTAGCGTTTCTAGACTAAGACTTAGGCCGCCCCGCGGGATGGCCCCAATGAGTCTTCGGATTTCGCTGTTTCTTCTTCTTCGGAGTGCTCTCCAAGGCCTTGGCCCGTTTCATACTAAACGCCTTCGCGCTGATCACCTTACGGGTCGCCATGGTGCGAGGTGTTTGCTTCGCGAGCAAAGCCGAACAGATCAGAAAAAATAGGATGCGGATCGCCATTCAGAGCGGTAATCGGCAGTTTAGGCCCCGAACAGTACCCTTCGCCGGTAGCCTTCTTGGGGGGCCTGATAAAATCGAAGTGTGTGGAAGAAGCCGTACCGCAAATGGGTGAACGAGTGGGAAAACCAGCTCTGTTTCCGCTCCACCGACCGGGTGGAACGGCCTTTTGAATGGGGGCTCGACCATACCTCCGCCTGGCCCCGCATCGTTAGCGCCAACGGCCATTCGCCCGAAAGGGACCTCGCCGAACTCAACCGCCACATCATCGCCAACAGCGACGAGTTTTTCGGCTATGCCCCGCCGCAAGACTTCAAGGTAACCGGCGACAGGCTCACCTTCACCAGCCCTTCGGCCACAACCCATGCTACCGGTGGCCTCGGGGGCCCCAACAACACCGTCCACGCCCGCATCTTTCCCGGCCGCAATCCTCAAGGCCGCGCCGTCGTCGTCCTGCCCCACTGGAACTCGCACGCCGCGCAACACGTCGGCCTTTGCCAAGGCATCGCCTGGTTCGGACCGACCGTCCTGCGCCTCAGCCTGCCTTATCACGACCACCGCATGCCCGCCGAACTCACCCGCGCCGACTATGCCGTTTCTTCCAACATCTGCCGCACCATCGATGCCACCCGGCAGGCCGTCCTCGATACCCGCGCCTGTTTCGATTGGCTCGTCCAACAAGGTTACGGCCGTCTCGGCGTCGTCGGTACCAGCCTCGGCTCCTGCTATGCCTTCCTCGCCTCGGCCCACGATGAGCGCATCAAGGTGAATGTCTTCAACCACTGCAGCTCCCACTTCAGCGACGTAGTCTGGACCGGGCTCTCCACTGTCCACATCAAGAAAACGCTCGCCGAACATCTCGACATCGAGCGCCTGCGCGCCTTGTGGCAGTGCATCAGTCCGGTGAACTACATGGCCAAGTACGCCGCCCACGGCCATAAGCGGCAGAAGTTCATCTACACCGAGTACGACACGACATTTCTGCCCTATCTCTCCGAAGAGATCCTGGCTTGTGTGCGCGATCATGGCATCCGTCACGAAGTGGCCAAACTGCCTTGCGGGCACTACACGATGGGCGAGAGTCCGTTCAAATTCATGGACGGCTATCAAATCATCTCGTCATTGGTTCGCTGGCTGTAACCTCACCGCGCCGGTGTCAGAGTGAGGGAATGGTAAAAACCGGCTGGCTCTGCTTCGGTCGCGAGCCGCGTAATTTTCTCCGATCGAGCTGACAATTCAAGCCGGTAGAGTAGGAGGGGACGAAAGTGCCCCTCCCCGACCGACGGATCAGCCCTAACGCTGTCAGATGCCTTTTCAGCGCCGCAGTCAGCGGACCCACCAGCCTCCGCCAGGAGTAACTTGGTTGGAGCAATTGGATGTTAGGCGAGGGAAAATGAATTTTGAAACCGGATTACCGTACGCCCGGCACGATCCGACGGCCACCGGGCACCGAACTGCCTCGGCGGCTCGGCAAAGGACCGGTGCCGGTCTCGCGAATGCGAACCGCGCCGGGGGTGAAAGTGAGGTCGTCATCGTCGAACTGGATCTGCCGGTCGAGCACCATCTCGACGGTGCTGCCCTTGGCGAGGACGGCCTCGGGTCCGCGCGTGAAAAGGACGCCGATTAAGCCCACGGTGGCCCCAGCGGCGGCGCCGATGCCCGCGCCCGCCAGCCCGTTGCCGCGTGACGCCGCGCCCGCAATACCGCCCAGCATCGCCCCGGTAGTGGCACCAGCGGCGATCGTAGTGACGTCACCGCCCTTGTTGCCTTCGCTCTTAATCTTGCCCTCCTTGCGGTCGAACTCTTCGTTGGCGGCGCCATCTATGGTGCCCATGCGAGCCCGGAAATCCCGCACGACGCCGTTCGGCAAGATGAGCGAATCGAAGCGCACGTAGAGTTCGCCGCGGCCCTTCATCCGGCCGGGCCTTTTTACACTGGTTACGGTGCCCGCGACATTGGAGCCCACGGGAATGACAATGCGTCCGCCAGACAGGATCGGGAAGACGGTTTCGAGATAAACGCGGTCGCCTTCCACCGAATGCTTGGTGCTGACGCTATTCAATAAGCCCAGGGGAATCTTGGTACCAGCGTCTAGCGAATAGGCTTTCGCGACGGGCTTCGGCGCGTCCTGCCCGAAGGCCAAGAAGCTGATAGAGAGAAGCAAGACAGCGCGGATCGGCATAACACTATTGTAGTCCTGCCCTATTAAACGCGGCGGGCGGGCATTTAGTTGCGTTTGCGATTCTCGTACCAGACGACATTGGCGCTTTCTTGTCCGGCGACCAATACGTCGAGGTCGCCATCGCCGTCCATGTCGAACAGGCGAATGTCGTAGGCACCTTGATCCTCAAAGATGTTGTGCTGGGTGAAATGGCCACGGCCGTCGTTCTCGAACCAAGCCACAATGCGGCTGTCTTTGGCGCAAGTAACGGCATCGATGTCGCCATCGCCGTCGATGTCGCCGGTGGCGAGCGAGTGCGGCCCGGCGAGCGTGGTGTTGATCTCGTGCGGGGTCCAGTTGGGCGACTCGTACCAGACGAGCCCATAGCCATGGCCGCGCGAAGCGAGCAGGTCGGGCTGGCCGTCGCGGTTTATGTCGGCAACGTGGATGTTGGTGGCGCCTTCCTGCCCGGTGGCCACGACGTGCTTCGTCCACGGCTCTTTGCCGTTCTTGGGCTGTTCCCACCAGGCGAACCAATTGCCGGCGGGCTGAAGCTTGGCGGCGCTGGCAATGTCGGGCCGGCCATCGCCGTTCAGGTCGCCGAAGCCATGGTAATGCGAGAGCCCGGGAGCGTCTTTGTCGGCGA
>JAYVUQ010000586.1:0-4910 GCA_043787785.1 Bryobacteraceae bacterium | reverse complement strand
GTATGAGCCGTCACTCGACGCCGCCAGAAGCGCCCTTTCGCTGGTGGATATTCTGGCCCTCCGGCTGGGGCAGGAGCCCGGCGCCTATCATGCCTTCGTCTATGGCCATCGTGGCTGCGGCAAATCAACCGAACTCACCCGGCTGATTTTAAAGGTAGCCCCCCAAGGCGACGGCCCCGGCTACGTCGGCTTCCGCGTCAGCGCCAGCAACGAGCTGCCTCCCGGCGGTTTCAAGCCCCTTGATATTCTTCTCCTCATCATGGCCCGCCTCGCAGAAGAAGTGGACCGACGCGGCAATGCGCCCTCAGAAGAAGTGGTGGCCCGCATCTGGAAATGGTTCAGCATCGAACATCAGACGGCCACTACCAACCGCGCCGGTTCCGTCAGTCTTTCCGCTGGCGGCGGGATTGACGCAAAGTCAATTTGGGCCAGCCTGATTGGCCTTTTTGGCGAAATCCGCGGCGAACTGAAGCTCGCTACCCAGGAGACTATCGAGAGACAAGCCTACTCCCTCAGGCGCCTCAGCACGTTGATCGCAGTGCTGAACGAGTTTCTGGTGGAGTGCGAACGCACCCTGCCCACCGGTCAGAAATGGCTCTTGATCTTTGAAGACTTCGACAAGATTGCCAACCATCGCGTCATCGACGAACTCTTCGTTGACCACGGCGGTGCTTTTCAACAATTGAAAGTCCCCGCGATTTTCACGATTCCCGCCAGTGTCGCCTATGCCAAGAACGTAAGCCTGCCTTTCGAGGCGTTGCCCCTCTACGACACCCCGGTATGCGACCGGGCGCACCAGCCCATCAGCGAAGGGCGCCTAGCCATGCGGACCATGCTGGCCAAGCGCGTCGATCTCGCCAAGTTCGCCGACGAGCACCAACTCAACCGCTTGATCGTGGCTTCTGGCGGCAGTCCGCGCGATCTCTTCGACATGACGAGTGAAGCGGCGGAATCGGCAATTCTGCGCTCTAGAGACAATATTATTCAGGAAGACGTCAGCTACGCCATCGCTCGCCAACGTCGGCAAACATATTTGCGCCTCGGCGAGGACCCCTTCGAAGATCCCAAGGTAACCGCTGACCAGAAGCTGAAAAAATTGGCCGAGATCTACCAGGAGCCAGCGAAAAAAGGCTTGCCGGATCACATCACTTACTCTCTTCTGAGCGGTCGCTTGCTACAAGAGTTCAACACCGACGGCTGGTTTGGCGTGCCCCCGCTGGTGGTCGACATTTTGGTCGAGATGGGCACCTTACCCACCGGGACGCCGGGCGGTCCGCTCCCGGCATCGGTGTGAACGACGACGGCTCCATTGAGTATGTGGCGTCGCGCCTGGCACAATGGCGCGAGCAATCAGAAACCGGCATCGCCCGCGTGGACTATCACAGCGAGCGCGACCGTCGTTTGGTTCTCAGCTACCTTCGCCAGCAGCGCCTCGCGATCACCGAAGTTGCCGTGCATCCTCGCCTGGCCCTCGCAGAGCAACTGAATGAGCTCTTTGCCGAACTAGAAAAGGCAAAAGCCGATCTCGTCAGCGTCTCTGGCTTCGATGCCCTCGGCATGCGCGACTCACTAGCCGAATCCGAGCGCGCCTTCGCCGATTTCGCCCTCCGGCTCAACCTGAATCGCGAGCGCCTCGCCGCCCTCCCCATCCGGCAGATCTGGTGGCTCCCCACCCCGGCGCTTCGGATCTTCGCCCGCGTCGCCCTCGACCTCGACGCGTGGATCCGGCCCAAACTCACCCTCGAAACCGACGACGACAACCCATTGGAACGCCGCACCGGGTCCGCAGCCATGTGGCGAGGTCGGGAGTTGGCGGAGCTGTACGAATATGCGGCGGCACGGGACGAATTCTTGCAAGCTTTAGCCGACTTTCAGGTTGAGGGCGATCCAGCCGTCATTGCGATAGCCCACTATAGTTTGGGGTTGGCCTTAAAGAACCTGGGCAACTTCGAGGAAGCACGTCAGCAAATGCAACTCGCACTCGACTTTGCATTGGCTGCCTACGGTCCCGATCACCGAGATGTAGCCGCAAGTCGGAACAACTTGGGTATCGTGCTCAAAGATCTGGGCGAATTTGAGGCGGCGAGAGAACAGCTACAACTCGCATTGGACTATAACCTCCGCTACGATCATCCGTCCGGGAACAACCGCAGCAACTTGGGCTTAGTTTTGCAAGAACTAGGGGAGTACAAGGCAGCCCGCGAACAACATCAACTCGCGTTGGACTCAGACCTCGCAAAGTACGGACCAGATCATCTTGCTGTGGCCGCGAGACACAACAACTTGGGTCAATTGCTTCATGACTCGGGCAAATACGAGGAAGCACAACACCACATTCAACTCGCGCTAGACTTCGTCCTGTCGCACTATGGTCCCGCCAATCGGGACGTAGCATCTACCCGTATCAACCTCGGACGCGTACTTAGCAAACTGAATCAGCACGCTGCTGCCCGGGAACAATTTGAATTGGCGATCGCGAGCCTCGCACCCTCCGTAGGGGAAGCTCACCCCGGCTTAGCGGTCAGCCGTTTGCGATTCGCCGAGGCCCTCCATGCCGCCAGCGAGGACCAACAAGCGCTCCACCAACTCCACCAGGCCCTTCCCATCCTCCAGCAAAAATTGCCGCCCACCCACCCTCACGTGAAACAAGCCCTCACCCTCCGCGCCAAACTCGCCACCTAGCATCTTTCGGTCACAGCACTCCCAAAATCACCTTAACTCCTTGAACATAAATCCTTTACCTGGAACACCACCTACTCGTTCCCCCTTCCTGATTTGCCTCCCCATGCCAAAATGAAGCATGCCTACAACTCTCTTAGCACAAGAACCTCCTCCCAGTGGCGCGGCTCTCCAGACCCTCGTGAGCCCAGGGTCATCCCTAACGATCTCCAATAAAATCAACAACTCCCGGGTTGGTTTCGTCACCTGCCCCAACTCAAAATAATTCGCCCGAAAAATAAATATGAGAACAATCGCTCGCGAAACCCACTATTAAGTAGGACGAAGTGTACACGCTGCTTTTAACTCTCTGGCTCGCCCAAGCCAACCCGCTCGACCAAGCTTACGCCGAACTGCGCGCCAATCGCTATGATGCCGCTATCATTTTGTTTCAGAGAGGCTTAGTCGACAATCCCGCCGCTGTAGCCCCCCGCAAAGACCTTGCCTATACCCTTCTGAAAACCGGCGACACCGACGGCGCTCGCGAACAATTCGGCCTTGCCCTCCAGCACGCCCCGCAGGACCACCACCTCGCCCTCGAGTATGCCTTCCTCTGTTTTGAGGCCAAAGAGCGCCGCACCGCCCGCCTCATCTTCAACCGCGTTCGCCGCGAAGGCGATCCCGCCACCAAGGCCACCGCCCAAACCGCCTTTTCAAGCATCGACGGCGAACTCGAAGCCGGCCTCAAACGCTGGCTCGCCGCCGCCCAGGATTCGCCCGGTAAGTTCAGCATTCATCAGGAGATCGCCCACCTCGCCGAAGAGCGCGACCAGCTCGACCTCGCAGCCGAACACTACGCCATCGCCTGGAAGCTCCGCCCCGACATGCGCGAGTTCCTCCTCGACCTTGGCCGCGTCCACACGCTCGCCAAGCGCCCCGAACCCGCTTTCAGTGCCCTGCTCGCCGCCAGCCATGCCACCGAACCCCGCATCGCTGAACGCGCCCGCGGCCTGCTGCCCAATCGCTACCCCTACGTCTACGAATTCGGAGCAGCCCTGGCCATCGATCCTGAAAACTTGAGCCTCCGGCGCGAACTCGGCTTCCTCCTGCTCGCCATGAAAGAGCCCGTCCAAGCCGAAACTGTCTTCAGCCAAGTGCTCGAACGCAACAAAGACGATTGGCCCTCGCTCGCCCAACTCGGCATGCTGCGCCTCAAACGCGCCCGGAATGACGAGGAGGCCGCCGCCGCCAAAGCCTTGCTCTCCCGCGTCCTCGCCGGCACTTCCGACGTCGAGTTGAAGGCCCGCGTCAGCGAAGCCCTCGGCTCTGCCCGCTCCATGAACCGCCTCGCCGCCGACCAAAGCTACGCCAAGGGCTATCTCAACGACGCCCTGCGCCTCTACCAGGCCGCCCAGGAACGCGAGCCCGGCGATGCCACCATTCAGCTCCGGCTCGGCTGGACCCTCAACATGCTCAAGCGCGACGCCGAAGCCCTCGCCTGGTTCGAGCGCGCCCGCCACGCCATCGACCCCAAAATCGCCGCCGAAGCCGACCGCGCCTATCGCAACCTCCGCCCCCAATTCGCCCCCGTCCGCTTCACCCTCTGGAGCCTCCCTATGTACTCCACCCGCTGGCGCGCCGGTTTCTCCTACGGCCAATTCAAAAGCGAGTTTCGCGCGGGCAAACTGCCCATTCGGCCCTACCTTTCTCTCCGTTTTGTCGGGGATACGGGCACGTTGTTACGGCAAGCCTCGGTGGTAAATGGAGCGCTGTCCGAACGTGCCGTCATCCCGGCCGCCGGGCTCAGCTCACGTCTGGGCCCGGTTACTCTGTGGACCGAGGCCGGCTTCCTCGTCCCCTTCGGCAAAGGTCAATCCGGCGCCGACTATCGCGGTGGCGCATCCTACGGCAAAGTCTTCGGCAAACCCCTGCCCGGCAAAGGCTGGTTCGTCACTACCAATGCCGACGCCGTCTTTGTCAGCCGCTTCGCTCGCGACACGTTTATTTATTCCCTCAATCGCGTCGGTTACTCCTGGGGGCCCGTGCAACTCGGCTGGAATTCCAATCTCACCGTTGACGCCAAGCGTTTGTGGTGGGGCAACTTCGTCGAAAGCGGCCCCGGCCTCAAGTTACAAGTTGCCCGCGGAGTTACTCTCTCCGCCGACGCCCTCAAGGGTCGGCATCTTGTTACCAACGGCATTCCTTTTGCCCCCAATTACTACGATCTGCGAGTCTCTCTCTGGTATGCTGCG
>JAYVUQ010000585.1:0-4621 GCA_043787785.1 Bryobacteraceae bacterium | reverse complement strand
GCGGACTTACCCGAGCCGGGAGCCTTGTCGGCTGCGCTGAGCGCGGAACAACGGGAGTGCCTCAAGAACTGGACGCCCCTACTCGCCCTTCGCGACGAAGTGCTGAAGAGCCTGGAAACGGCCCGCCAGGAGAAGATTATCGGCAAGAGCCTGGAGGCGAAACTGCGCATTCAGGCCGACGCGAATCAGCTTGCCTTGCTGCAGCAATATGAAGCCGAGTTAGCCGAGTGGTTTATTGTTTCCCAAGTAGAACTAACGAGCCATGCGGCGCCACTGGCCGTGGAAGTATTGAAGGCCGAAGGCAGTAAGTGCGAGCGTTGCTGGAAGTTTAAGGTGGATATCGGTGCCAATGCCAATTACCCGACGGCGTGCGCCTCCTGCGCGGTGGTGGTGGAAGCTTGGAACGGATGAACCGGCAGCGGACGCTAGCTTTGTGCCTGGTGGCGACGCTTTTTGTGGCCGATAGGATTTCCAAGCTGTGGATTGAAAGCCATCTTACTTTGTACGATAGCTTTCCCGTGATTCCGGGTATCTTCCATATTGTGCATGCCGAAAACCCTGGGGCCGCCTTCAGCTTATTGGCCGATGCTTCGCCGATGGTCCGGTTCCTAGTGTTGATTTGTGCGTCGCTGGCGATGATGGTAGTGATTGGCCAGATGTTGTGGCAGGCCACGGCAACCGCTATTTCCGCGGGCACAACGCAGCGTTTGGCACTGACGCTGGTGCTGGGCGGGGCTTTGGGCAATCTTTATGACCGCGTTCGTTTCGGCCGCGTGACTGATTTCTTACAAGTGTTTCTGGGTAGCTACGAATGGCCAAGTTTCAACGTTGCCGATAGCGCCATTTGCGTGGGCGCCACGTTACTCGTCATTGACATGCTGTGGGGGCGCGCCCGGACGGCGCCCCAAGTTAGGACCACCAGCTAGATGTTTCCTAAGCTGATTGAATTGGGTGGCTTCTTTTTGCCCACTTACGGCGTGTTGGTGGCGATGGGCTTCCTGGCGGGGCTCTGGATAGTGCGCCGCTTGGCGGCCCGTGTGCCTCTGAACGATGAGAAGATCACGAATCTGGTGATTTACTGCGCGCTGGCGGGTTTGGCCGGTGCGAAGTTGTTCATGTTCCTGTTTGACTGGAATGCCTTTATGGCGAACCCCAGTGACTTCCTGTCTCTGTCTACGCTGCAGGCCGCGGGTGTTTACCAGGGCGGTTTCTTACTCGCGCTGGGGTTTGCGATTTTCTACATTCGCAAACACGGGTTGCCCTTGCTAACGACGCTGGATATCTTTGCGCCCGGTATCGCCATTGGCCATGCCTTTGGGCGCATCGGCTGCTTCGCCGCCGGTTGTTGCTACGGTATAGAATGCGATCGCCCGTGGGCGGTGAAGTTCCACAATGCGGAAGCGTATAAGATGACGGGCGTGCCGCTGGAAGTGCCCCTGCACCCTACCCAACTTTATGAAGCTGTTTTCAATTTGTTGTTGGCCGGGGTGTTGTACTGGCTCTTCAACCGGCGTCCGCAACCCGGGCTCGTGTTTGCCGCCTACCTGAGCCTCTACTCTATTTTTCGGTTTGCGGTGGAGTTTGTGCGTCACCATGAGCAGGCGCTTACCAGCGGGTTATCGAACACGCAGTGGATTTCGCTGGCGACTTTGGTGGCTGGCCTCGCCTTGTGGCGGCATGCCGTGAGCGTTCCCCAGAAGAAGGCTAGCGCGGCTTAAGGCCTCCTTCAACTAGCATCTTCAATTGCCGGTACGCCGTTTCATCAAGGCGTGTTTTGAGCCGTTCGCGATTCTCGAGCGGCGCTTCTTTCAGTGCGGCGGGGTTGCCCCGCTGGCAAAGGCCCAAAAACATGGCCGCTTCCGAATCGTTGGGGTTGCGGGAGAGCGCCGCCTCGAATGGCGGCAGGGCCGCCTTGAAATTGCCTTGACGCCACAGCAGATAGCCGGCGTTGAAGGCGTAGTCTCCGTCGGTGGGGTCGCCTTCGAGCGCCTTGGCCAGCGTTTCCGCGCTTTGGGGCTTGCTTTGACGGGCTTGGGCTAGGGCGAGGTTGTTCAGCACGCGGCTGAGCGGAATATCTACCAGCACCCGTTCGAAAGCTTGTTCGGCGGCCAGGTATTCCCCGGCCCGGTAGCGGGCGATGCCCAGGAAGAACTGAGCCTCGAGGTGATGGACATCGCCACCCGGCACTTGGTCTAACCAGGTGGCCGCGTCGCGAAAATTCCCACGGTCGAGTTGCAATCGTCCCAATTCGAAGCGGGCCTGTGAGTAGCGCCCATCCAGTTTGGCGGCCTCGCTGAAGAGTTTGTATTTCTCCTCCGGTTTGGCCGCTACGAGTCCCCGGACGTAACTCTCAATGGCGTCCACCCGAATTACGGGATGGCTGCGGTCAAACTCGGTGAAGGAGGGCGCTAGCGCCGGGGCCAAGGCTTGCAGGGTCTGCCAAGCGAGGTGGTTTTGCAAGGCTGCCAACTCTTCCAGTCGTCCGGTGGAGGCGAACTCGAGCCCGGAACGAAGAAGCCGGCCATCCAGGATGCGGGCGGTGAATTTGACGCTCGATTGAGGGGTAACCGCAGTTGACGAAGGCGCGAGAATCTCGTAGTCGCCATAGAGAATGATGTCCGCATCGACGGAGAGCCCCAGCTTGAGCGCGGTGGCCCGGGTGAGGGGGACGTAGGGGCGCACGCTGAGGCGGCGATAAGCTTCCTGACGTTCGGAGCGCTCAAAGACATGGGGCAAGCCGGCGTCGATTAAACGGTCTCGGAGAGTCTCGGCGACGCTTTCGCCGATCCAATCCAAGCCGCGTACGGCGGTCGAGTTGGCAAAAGGCAGCACGAGAATCGACTGCCGCTCGGGGCGCTGCGTGGCATCCTGAGCTTCGAGGCTAGCGACGAAAAGGGCCGTAAGAACGGCAAGGCTTCTGAGCAGCAACACCGTCGGCTCAGGGCTTCTTCGACGAAGGATCCTTCGAGGCGGCCCGTACCCGGGCATTGTCGAGCTTGCGTTGCACACGCGATAAGTCGGCCGCCTCATACTCGTGCGCGGCGGCGACCTTAAATTGCTGCACCGAGGCCTGCCATTCCGAGACGGCTTCCTTCAGCTTGCCCTGCTTATAGTAAACGTCGCCCAGGTGGTCGCGCACCGTGGGGTCGGTGGGCACCTTTTCAATCGACCTGCGCAGGTTCGATTCGGCTTCCGGAAAACGATTCAGGCGAAAGAACGCCCAGCCGAGGCTGTCTAGATAGGCTCCGTTTTCGGGATCCTTCTGGACCGCCTTCTGGATCATGGTGAGAGCTTCTTCGAGCTTCACGTTGCGATCGGCCAACATATAGCCCAGATAGTTGAGGGCTCCCACATTTTCCGGGTTTTGGGCGAGCAGCTTGCGAAACTCGGCTTCGGCGAGGTCGAATTTCTTCTGTTTCTCGAGCATCGCGCCGCGGGTGAACCAGACGCCTTCTTTCTCTTCGGCGGATTCGGAGAGCTTTTCAGCCTGGTCAATCGCCTTGGCCATCTCTACGTAGTTCTTACCTTTGTCGTGGATCTGGGCGAGCGACAAGTACACTTCCCGGTCGCTTTTGCCGTCGAGCAAGGCTTTCAGTTCGCTGGCGGCCAATTCGCTTTTGCCAGTTTCGGCGAGGATATTGGCCCGCACCAGTTTCACCATGCGATCGTTGGGATACTTCTTGTTGGCGGCGTCAGCCTCTTCGACGGCTTTGCTCCAATCCTTGGCGGCGCGCCAGGTCTCCATCAACTGCGAGGCGGCGCGCGGACCGAAGTCAACGCCTAGCGAGCCGAGTTCGCGGAAAGAGTCGGCCGCTTCTTTGTACTGGGAGTTGTTGCGATACAGCAGGCCGAGCCGCTCGAACAAGAGCGCGCGATTTTGTTGCTCGCCCGGAGAGTAGGCTTTTCGCACAGTGGACGCGATCATTTCTTTCAAAGCCTGAATCGCTTCCGGCTGCTTGCCTTCGCTCTCCAGAAGGTTAATTTCCTGGTAGCGGACCTCGAGGTTATTGGGGTCGGCCGCACGCGCCTTCTGCACCGCTTGGCGGGCCTCGGCGGGTTTGCCGTTCTGGCGCTGAATTTGGCTGATGCGCAGCCAGCCCTGCCAATCACGGGGCTCGTCCTCCACCAACTGTTGATACTCCGTGAGCGCCTCGCCAAATTGTTCGGAACGGAACAGATTTTCGGCATAGGCGCGGCGCAATTCTGGATTGCCCTGCGACATCTGCAAGGCGCGGCGAAGCACTTCGGCGGCCAGCTTGTAGTCACGCAACTGCTCGTAGTTGCCGGCCAACTCGGCCAGCGTGCGCAACGAGGGGTTCTTCACCGTGGCGCGCTCGAGAAGTTCGGTGGCTTTCTTGTTATCGCCACGGCTCGAGAACACTTCGGCGAGACCGGTGAGGGCATCTTCGTTCTCGGTGTCCAGTGCGAGGGCCTTCTGATAATCCTTTTCGGCTTCGTTCACGTTCTGGCTCATGCGGTGCAATTGCCCCAGCGTGTTCCAGCTATCGACGTCCGTGGGGGCTTTATCAACAATGCGCGAATACTGTTCGATCGCCTTCTTGACGTACTCTTCATTGACTTTGTTCTGCCGGGCATCGCCGATCAAGCGGTAATAAATGCG
>JAYVUQ010000584.1:0-4021 GCA_043787785.1 Bryobacteraceae bacterium | reverse complement strand
TTGGTGCATGCCCATGCCTCGGGCGGCGCCAAGGCGGCCGTGCTCGCGGGCTGCACCACCATTGAGCACGGTACGTTTTTGAGTGACGAAGTGCTCGACCTGATCGTGGAGCGTGGCGTCTACCTGGACCCCAACTTCCACACGCTCTTTCACTATCCCGCCAACAAAAAAGCCTTTCTTGGCATCGGCAACTACACCGAAGAGGGCTTTGCGGAGATGGCCAAGGCGCTTCCGGTGCGCATTGATACCTTGAAGCGGGCCATCGCGCATAAAGTAAAAATCGTCTTTGGCACGGACGCGGTGGCCGGCGCGCATGGCGCGAATGCGCAAGAGTTAGAGTTTCTGCATCGGGTGGAGCAGGGCGGTATGCCGGCGATGGACGCGCTGGTGAGCGCCACGAGCCGCGCCGCCGAGTCACTCGGCCTGGGCGACCGCATCGGCACCCTGGCTCCCGGCTTTGAAGCCGACTTAGTCGCGACGGCGGGCGATCCGGTGGCCAACATACAAAGTGTCAATCAAGTTGCTTTTGTCATGAAAAGCGGCGTAGTCTATAAAAACACCACGCCCCGTCGCAACACGCTCCGTTAGCTAGATCTCCATCGCGACCCTGTGCTGTCGCCAATTCTGCTTGGAAGGCGCTTTATGTCTCGACTCTGTTTCGCAATGACTCTCCTGGTGGCGATGCGCGTTACCGCGCAGAGTCCCACGGCCACCATCGCCGGCCAAGTGAAGGACTCCTCGGATTTGGGCATCTCCGGGGTGCGGGTGACCGCACGAAATCTTGATACCAATGCGGAGCGGTCGGCGGTGACGGGCGATTCGGCCGATTACACGATACCGCTGCTCTCCATTGGCCGCTACGAGGTACGCGTGGAGAAGGAAGGTTTCAAGAAAGAAGTGCAGTCGGGCATCGTGCTGCAGGTGGACCAGCGCGCGCGACTCGATTTCTCCCTCCAGGTAGGGCAGGTGAGCGAGACGGTGGAAGTAACGTCTGCCGCGCCCTTGATTAACTCCGAAACGGCGACCGTGGGCGTGGTGATCGACAATCGCAAAGTGGTCGAGATGCCGCTCAACAGCCGGGAGTTTTATGGCCTCGCGCTGTTAGTGCCCGGAGTGGCACCGCCCGCGCAAGGCTCGCTATTGAGTTTTCGGGGCGGCTTCAACGTTGCCGGGGCCAGTGAGCTGAATAACAACTTCACGCTAAATGGTCTGGATAATAACAACCAGTTACTCGGCGCGCCGGCTTACCGTCCTTCGATTGACGCGATTCAAGAGTTCAAGATTCTGACAGGGACTTACTCTGCTGAATATGGCCGGAACTCGGGCGGCCAGGTGATTGTGACCACGAAATCCGGCGGGAATCAGATCCATGGCAATGCGTTTGAATTTCTGCGGAATCAGAAGTTGGATGCGCGGAACTTCTTTGCGCCGCCGAATTCGCCGACACCGTCGGTTTCGGCGGAACCAATTTGGCGGGACGTTTGGCGGACCAATCAAGAGAAATAAGACCTTCTTCTTCGCGAGCTATGAAGGTCTGCGGTTGAGTGAGCAGGTGGCGCAGTTGTCCACGGTGCCGACATCCGAGATGGCGCGCGGGGATTTTCGCGCGCTGCTGGCGTTGCGCGTTCCCGTGCGGGTGGCGAACCCAATTACAGGACTGGACTTCCGGACGCCCAACGTGATCGACCCGGAACCGGTCAACCCGATTGGCAGGGCCCTGGCGGGTTACCTTCCCAGCCCTACGACGGCTACGCCAACCGGGCAACTGCCGGCCAATAACTATAACTTCCAGGCCGGCCGCAGCGACAAAACGGACCAAGGCAGCCTGAAGATTGACCATACGTTTTCCACCAAAGATTCGATTACCGGGAGTTACAACGACTTTGACTCGCGCGTCTTCGACCCTTTCAATATTGTGTGCGGCTCCCGCGTGATCCCGGGCTTCGGTTGCAACGTAGCGCTCAAGGCGCGGCTTTCCGGCCTCACCTATACCCGCATCCTGACGCCCAATTTGGTGAATGAGTTCCGCATCGCCTACTCGCAATTCTGGAATCCGCGGGAAGGAGAGGATGCCAAGATTGACTTTAATAAGCAATACAACATCGTCGGCGCCACGTTCCAGAGTACGCCCTCCACGCCCGGCGTGCCGCAAACCGCGGTGAATGGCTTCGCCACCATCGGCGCACCCACCAACTTTCCGCAACTCCGCATCGACCACACTTACCAGCTGGCGAATCATCTCACTTACACGCACGGGAAGCATTCCATGAAGTTCGGTTACGACTACCGGCGCTTTGCCACCAACGGCATCACCATCGGCAATGGCCGCGGCTCCTATATGTTCAACGCCCAGAACACGACGGCCACTAGCGGCTACTCGCTGGCCGATCTACTCTTGGGCTTGCCGACGAGCACATCGCGCAGCCCATTGTTTCCAAACCAATACACGCGTAATAGTTTCTACGGCGGCTTCTTCCAGGACGATTATCGCGTCAACTCCCGCTTGACGCTCAACCTCGGCTTACGCTATGAGCTCAATACGCCGATTTACGATAAGTACAACCGGCTGGCGAATTTTCATCCGGGCACCGGGCAATTGATCGTTCAAGGGCAAAACGGTTTAGGAAAGGAGCTCTATAAGTACAACTTGAACGACTGGGGGCCGCGGTTCGGTTTTGCCTGGCAGCCATTCCACGACTCCGGGAAGACGGTGATTCGCGGCGGCGCGGGAATATTCTATAACGCACCGGCGACCAATAACGTACGCAATGGTCCGCAGCAATCGAATACGCCGTTTGTCCGGGCCGAGACTTTCAATGCGAGCCGGGCGAATCCGATTTACTTAAATGACCCATTTCCCAGTTTGAATGCTGGTTCCTCCGTGCTGGTGTTGAGCGCGTTCAACGGCAGGTTTGGCGACGCGACGCTGTATCAATGGAGCTTCAATGTGCAACGGCAGTTGACCAGCGCGTTGGTGCTGGAGGCCGGATACCAGGGTTCGCGCGGTGTCGCCCTGCCGCAGTGGTATAACATCAACCAGCCGGCGCCGGGCCTCGGCACGGTGGCGCAGGTGAACGCGCGGCGGCCCTATCCGGCGTGGGGAAACATTACGTTTCTCGATGCCATCGGGCAATCGAACTACCATGGTTTGGTGACGCGGTTGGAGCATCGCTACCGCGCGGGGTTGACGTTTACTGTTTCTTATACCTTGGCCAAGTCTATAGATACGACGCCGGGAACGACATTTAATGTAACTCCGTCGCGTGCGTCGGCGCAGAACACGCAGAACTTACTGAAGGGCGAACGTGGGCTGTCGGGCTTCGACTTCCGCCAGCGATTCGTGTGGAGCCCGGTATACGAACTGCCGTTCGGCAAGGGGAGACCGATGCTCAATCGCGGCGTAATGTCGCGTCTGGTGGAAGGGTGGCAGCTATCGGGGCTTGTGACTTATCAGTCCGGCCGCCCCTTGACCGCGTTGGTGACGCGCGACCAAAGCAACACGCTGAGTAACTTGGATCGACCCAACATGACGGGTAATCCGAACTCCGGTCCCCGGACGGTGGACAAGTGGTTCAATACGGACGCTTTTGTGCTGCAACCCGCGGGCACCTTTGGCAACGCGGGACGCAACAACATTATCGGGCCCGGCATCGTCAACGTCGACGTGGCCTTTAGCCGGCGTTTTGTGGTGCGCGAACGCTACACACTGCAATTCCGCGCTGAATCGTTCAACCTCGCTAACCACACCAACTTTGGCCTGCCGGTGCAGACGATTGACAATCCAGCCTTCGGCCGCATTACCTCGTCACTCGCGCCCCGGCAAATTCAATTCGGACTCAAGTTAGGATTCTAAACATGACCCCCTTTCTCCTTCTCCTGCTCGCCGCCGACCCCGGGCGCATTGTGCTGCAAACGGGGACGCTGCTCGATGGTAGGGGCAAAGTGCTCAAGAACCAGCAGGTCGTCATTGAAGGCCATGCGATTCAGTCGGTGGGTGCAGGGAAAGAGACGGCAACGTATG
>JAYVUQ010000583.1:0-2082 GCA_043787785.1 Bryobacteraceae bacterium | reverse complement strand
TCCCCGGCAACCGCGGCGGCCCTTCCGCTCCCGGCCAAAGCCAGTACCGCCTGATCCCAAGCTTGCGACAAAGTACGCCCGCACCTTTGGTCGGCCGCTACATCTAACCCCGCCTAGCCCCCAGCGTAAGCTGGGGGAAACGGGGCCATCCACGGAGTGGTACATTTTCCGATTACATCCTTAAAATGAATTACTTGTCATCATCCTCCCGCACAAAGTCCCCAGCTCGCACCCTAACTTGCCTGCAAACTCACGGCAACGCTTCGCCAACAGCCGCGATTGCCACAGCGTCGGCGAAATAATCACGATCGTCTGGTTACGGTATGTCGCCGGTCCGCGTTGGTCAAACCGGAAAACGCGCGTCGCGCAAGGCTCACCGGGTCAGTACTTTCATGAAACAGAATCATAGTTTTCCCGAGTATCGCCCTCGCCCCACCATCCTCACATCCCCGTTTTTCACTAAGTCGTTCGAACCAAACCCTACTTTCTTCACTACCCTGTGACCCATTTTCCAGATACGCCCACAGGGCCCACCAGCCCCCGATGACCATCGGAGGGTGAAAATGCTCCCAAGCACCGGCGATCACGACGATCAGGAAACTCAATCTCGCCTACCCTCAACTATTTAGCATCAGTACCCGATCGGCAGCTTGTATACGTAGGCTACAGTCAAATTGGAGAAACGCCCATGATCTATCAACCCCTCTTCCGCAATCAGCTAACTGCCAGCGACAATTACTCCGCCTTTTCGCGGCCGAACCAATCTACCGACAGCACTTACTCAATCCACTTAGTCAAAGCCGAAGACCCCGCCTACATCCCCGGCGACTTCGAAGTCTGGCCCCTCTTCAGCCAGGCCATCATCGAAGCCTTCAAGGATCATCCCAACATGCTCAATATCGCCGTCGATGCGGTCAAAAAGACCAAACAAGAACTCCGCGGCCTCCAAAACCGCGACATCCCTCCCGGAACCCGCCCCAAACCGCCACGCTGGTCGCGGTAGTTTTGACATCCACTGGAAATGTCAATGACACACGATTTAGAATTTCTTACTCATTCCCCATCAACCACTTACCGCAGATCACCCGTCCAGAAGTTACCAACCGCTCCCGTAATATAGAATCAGGTCCAAACCAAGGACCAACATCACCGCCGGACGCCGCTCCTGCGCCCACCCAAGGAGCCTCACCCATGTCCCGCAAAACATCCCAGAAACGAATCGAAGCCAATCGCCGCAATGCCATGAAATCCACCGGCCCGCGTACCATCGACGGCAAAGCTAAGTCCGCCCACAATTCCACCACGCACGGCTTCTCCGGGCTCCACTCCAACCCCCTCGCCCCCGGCTGTTTCCTCAAAATCGAAGACGAACGCCAATTCTTTGGCTTACTCAACGAATATGTCAAGACTTACCGCCCCCAGCACCCTGACGAACTCGACTTACTCAGCGAAGCGGTCTACGCCAAATGGCGGCAAAGCAGAATCTGGATGGCCGAAACCGCTCAAATCGAAATCGCCATCGCCGAAAATGAAACCGACCTGCGCCGGTCACTTCCCGCCGCCAATGCCAACGCTCACTTAGCCAACGGCATCGCCAAGTCCGAGCAAGTCCTCAAGCTCTACCTCCGCTACGACGCCCAACTTCACCGCCACTACCGTAACTGCCTCAAAGATCTGAGAGACTTACAGGCCGAACGACTTCCGGTAAATGACGATCCAATCGAACCCAAACCACCCACCGCCGTGACACAGCCCAAGCCAGAGCCCAACTCCAAAACCGGGACCGAATGTCCCTCGTCTCCCGAGCCCCCAAACCAAGCCGCGCCAATCGAACCCAAACTCACCCCGGAACAAGCCCAAGCTCTCGCCGAAAAAGCCGAAATCCGCCGCCTCATGGACCTCGGCCTCGGTCGTACACAACGATAAGCCAGTGGCGCCACCTGGGGCATGCACTGGTCCTGCGGAAACGCGTTGCCCGCTTCTCCTCGTCTTCACAAACGCACCGCGCAAGCGGCAATCCCGCAAAGGTTTGGGAAATAGGCCGGCGTATTGGCGCCGCACGGAACCAAAATAAAGCCAGCC
>JAYVUQ010000582.1:0-5161 GCA_043787785.1 Bryobacteraceae bacterium | reverse complement strand
CGGGCCGCCTTTTTTTGTTTTCCTCTAGAGGCCATTCACAACGAATTCTCGGAAAATATCTCCATTGCAATCAACTACTTGATCAAAAAATCATCCACTGACCCTTGGCCGGTACAGCTACCTTATTGTTCAGGAAGGGAATTCTGTGCCGGAACGCATCAACAAACTTCAACCCAATCGCCTGCTGCATCTGCGTGGCTTCGACAGCCTGGGCGCCGCAGCCGCGCTGCACTCGGCCACCGCCAATAGCTTTGAGGTGAGCGGCATCTTCCGCGACCCCGCCGACTTCGCCGTGCTGATCCTACACGACATGGATAACTTCTACGAGCATCCCCGGCTGAAGCACTTGCCTGATTCTGATTTTGGCGGCCTCACGCTGACGTTTGACGTGCGCTACGAGGGGCTAATGACCTTGGACTCGCCGAAGTTCGAAACCATCGCGTGGCCCTACCTTTCCCTGATCCTCGACAATGCCGCCAGCACGTCTTTGGAGTTCCGGCTAAACGAGCCGTCGCGATTCACGCAAGTGGGCGGCACGCAGACTGCGGCCTCGGCCTCGTTCACCATCGAGAACAACGGGCTGAAGCAGTTCGACCGCCTGACGCTGTGGTATCTCAACCTGAACTACGACTACCTGGTGGACCGCCCGGTGGAGGGCCTCTACGGCTTCGTGGGCGCGGGCGTGGGCACCGTACACCGGATCACTGTCGCGGGCGTCGACTACACTCATACGGAGACCGTGACGGACACCAACACCAGCATCGCGCTGGCGTTGATTGCGGCGCTAGCGGGGAATGCGCTGGTGAGCGCGACGCAGGACACAGGGGCAGCGAACCAAGTGCAGATCCGCGCGGCGCTGGACGACAACGCCGCAGTGACGGTTTCGTCCTCAGCCAGCGCAACCGTGTATACGCTGTATGGCATTGGAGCGGGCACGGTTGCCGCGAACCTGGCGGCGCAGATTAATGCTACTAACTGGTCGAGCGTTTTGATGCCGCTGGCCGCCAGTTCTTCGGGCGCCACGTTGACGATCGCCTCGCAGCGCAGTGGCGTGGACGGCAATATGCTGACGCTGTACGCGGTAGCGAAGAACAGCAGATTGCAAACGACGCAACCCCGGGTGGCGCTGGCGGGTGGCGTGTCCGATGCGGTGTGGCGGGTGACGCTGGACTTTTCCGCGCTCATCGACGGCATCCCGGTGCCCATAGATACCCCGCACCATCTCCCCAATATTCGCCAAATGTGGTTCACCTTCGCGCCGGCCTTGGCGAACGGCGCGCGGCTGGCGGATACGGAATGGCGCGCGATCTATAGCAACTGGACTTTGAGTGGCGCTGATGCGAAGAAGCGATTGACGGTGGCAGGCTCGGATAGTGTGCGCGTCGAGCAGAATGATGTGTGGTGCTCGTATGTGGGTACTTGGCCCGATGAACTGGGTTTTTACTCGAATGGCTATGCCCGGCGGGCCAATGCGATCGGCGCAAAGGTGACCGTGCGTTATGCGTGTTCGACGACGCACGATGTCTATGTCGGCACGTCGCTCTATACCGACCGGGCGGCGGTGAGCGTGCGCCTGGATGGAGGCGCGGCGACCACACTCGATTGTCATCTCAGCAATCTGACACCGGTGAATACGCGGCGACGCGTGCGGACCAATGTGGCCGCGGGCGAGCACACCGTGACTTTGGAAGTTAACACGGCGGGCTTTTTCTATTTTGACTTTCTAGAGGCGGTGGTGGCCACCGATGTTCCCGATCCACCACCGGCACGGCCCGAGTTGTCGCCGGCACTCGACTATTCCACCGATCACACTTACAAACTCTCTCCGGCCCGCTTGATGTGGATCTTCGACCAATTGGGTTTCGCGGGACCGATGAATGAATACATTGGTGTGTTTTGGTGGAATCAGCGGAAGCGAGTGGGGGCGACGATACCGGCGGTGACCGTGACCTTTGCTGGTACGTTCGTGCCCGGAGACTCGCTCTTCCTCAATATTGGCGGCTTATCCATCGGCAAGAGCGTTTTTCCGAGTGAGTCGAAGGCGCTGTTCGCGCGCCACTTCGCCTACACCATCAATGCGACTTACGTCGGCGTGTGGGCCGAGGCGATCGGCGATACGCTGGTGATCGAATCCCGCTCACCGGCGGCCGCTTATGCGTTTTCGTTTAGCGCTACGACGGTGCTGGTCTCTGGCTCTTCCGGGATGCTGACTTACACCGGCGCGCTGAATAACGGCGTCCTCGGTGACTGGCAGGTAGACCCGGCGCAGTTACCGGCGCTCAACCGGGGCGCGCGCGACTGGCACCGTGACTTATACACCGAATGCCAGGCGCGCTCGCGACCTATAGTTACGGCTTGCTCCATGGAGTTAGTCAATCCGCCGATGGAGTTTGTGGCGCGCTTTCCCGACAATGCGCCGGTGATTACGTCAGTGGGCTTTGGCACTTTGACCTCCGCGCATTGCTCCTTCGCCACGCCGATGCGGAACTACCAGAAGACCGCCTTCGCGGCGATCGCTGACTTGATGGCGCAGGCGGGCCTAACGCCGCGGCTGCAGATGGGCGAATTTCTGTGGTGGTTCTTTTCCAACCAATCGTCTTCGGGCGGCGGCATGGCCTACTATGACGACGAAACCAGGACCTTGGCCGCGGCCGCGCTGGGACGTCCGCTACATACGTTTTTGCAGCCCACCGACGATCCCCAGGTGAACGGTGGCACCGACGCCATCTTCCTGCGAAATCGCTTGCGCGACCACGCGGCGGCATTGATGGCCCATGTCCACACGACGCATCCGACGGCGAAATTCGAGTTACTGTTCCCTTACGATGTCAACCATCCGACACCGGCGGGTATCTTTAATCTGGGTGGAGCGCTGAATCGCTTTGTGAATTTACCGGTGGAATGGGAGACCAAGCTGGGAAGTGGCTTTGACACCCTGAAAATGGAGGCACTGGACTTCGGGGCGTGGTCAAGAAATCTGGACCTGGCTAAGATGGCGATCCGGCTGCCGCTGGATCTGGGTTGGCCGAAAGACAGCGTCCGTTACTTAGTGCCGGTGTTCCGGCCTTATAGCGCGTGGGAGCAGGAGTACTTACTGGCGGTGGGCGAAGGAATCCCGTTTATCAACTTATGGGCGTTTGACCATGTTTGTTTGTATAACCTGCGGGTGCAGCGGCCGCTGCAAACGGCGCGCGTCCAGGCGTCGGATTAGGGCGAACGCGCCCCAAGTCCCCGCCACGGGCGGGTTTATTTATTTGCGGGGTTTAACTTACTATTTTTCTGACTGTAAGTGAAGTAGACCGCGAGGCCGATGATGAGCCAGCCGAGGGCGGCGAGCTGGGTTTGGGTGTCGAGGGCGATGATCATGGCGCCACAGACAAACATGCAAAGAATCGGCACGAAGGGGACGAGGGGGGCACGGAAGGGCCGGGCCACGTCCGGGTCTGTTTTGCGGAGGATCATGACGCCGACGCAGACGAGCACGAAGGCAAACAGGGTACCGATGGAAGTAAGATCGCCGGTGATGTCGCCCGGCAGCAAGGCGGCGATGGCGCCGACGAAGACGAAGAGCACCATGTTGGACTTATACGGAGTGCGGTACTTGGGATGCAATTCGGCGAAGATTTTGGGGAGTAAGCCATCGTTGGCCATTGAATAGAATACGCGGCTCTGGCCGAGTAACATGACCAGAATTACGGAGGAGAAGCCCGCGACTTTTTCGCGCAATGGCCGTGGGGCGGGCAATCAGAGGGAAAAGTTCGTTGCGGCGAGGCGCCGCAACCAGCACGCGAGGCGCATGCGCTCCCGGAAACTCTCGCTCGCCGTTTACGCTGGCAGCGCCGTCTCGACCGACAATGATCCCATTGCAAAAATACCTTGGCAGCCGCTAGCCGGCACTCGCCCGCGCGTCGCCGCTTGCCAGCATGCGTTTTTGTTTCCGCATGACCAGAAGCATGGCGATGCCGCCGAGAATTCCGAACAGCACCATTACAGGGAACCACGTCACCCAGCCGTAGTGATCGATCAGCCAACCGGTCAGCGGCAAGGTGATGGCCGCGCCGTAGTATTGAAAAGAGTCGATCACGCCTGATGCGAAGCCGGCCATTTTGCGGCCCCCGATATCCATGGGCGCGGCCGTCCCGACGAGGGAATGGGTCGCATTCACGGTGAAGGAAATCAGGATCAGAAAGATGCAGCTCCAGAAAACTCCGGTGCCGCCGGGCGCGAGCGCACCGCTCCACATCATGAAGGAGGCGGCGGCGCAGACGATCCCGAGAAGAAAGTATAGCTGCATCGCGACGGGGGAACGGCGGCCGTGGAAAAGTTTGTCCGAGACCACGCCGGAGATGAGCGATCCGAGCACCGCAATCAGCGGCACGATGAGAAAAGTCCGTTGCACCGCGACCGGTTTTGTCCCGAGATCGAGCCCGAGATATTTCGTGAAGAAAAGAACCGACAGCTGATCTGAGCTGTGCCGGACCGCGCCCGTGCACGCGTAAGCCGCGGCGTAAAACCAGACCAGCGGGTGGGTGAAAATCGTGGTGAACGATTCCCGCAAACTCACCCGCACACCGGTATCCGCGTCGCTCGTTTCATCGTGGATGAGTCCCGGATAGCCAGCCTCTTCCGGCGTCTCTTTTGGAATGAAAGCCACGAGCACCGCCATTACCGCCGTGATCACCGGCGGGATGCGGAAGAGCCAGTGCCAATCGCCTTTCGCCGCGACCAAAGTGCCGATGGTGAAACCGGCGAGGATGATCGGCGCGAGCTTGTTGATCGCGACCTGCCCCATTTGAATCATGAGGCCGAAGATGCCGGCAAACGTCCCGCGCTCTTCGCGGTTAAACCAGGCCGCGTTGATCTTCACCATCCCGGGCGCGCCGAAGGACTGGAAGTATCCGTTCATCAACCAAATCGTCGCAAACGTGGCGAAGGTCCCGGCGAACGAGCCGAAGCCGAAAAGCAAATTGACCGCAATCGTCCCCGCCGCGCCGATCAGCATGGAAGCGCGACCGCCGATCCGATCGCAAAGCAATCCGTTCACCAGCTGGCCCGTGCCGTAGGCGATCGACCACCAGGCGAGAATACCGGAGATCTGCAGGTTGCTAAACCCAAACTCATCCACCATGCCGGGCGTGGCGAAGCGGAAGTTATAACGGCA
>JAYVUQ010000581.1:0-2048 GCA_043787785.1 Bryobacteraceae bacterium | reverse complement strand
TGGTTTGGGTTCGATTGGATCGTCACTGACGGGCAGTCGCTCGGCTTGTAAGTCGCGGAGATCTTTGAGGCAGTTACGGTAGTGGCGGTGGAGTTGGGCGTCGTAGCGTAAGTAGAGCTTGAGGATTTGTTCGGAGTGGGCGATGCCGTTGGCTAAGTGAGCGTTGGCATTGGCGGCGGGGAGTGACCGGCGCAGGTCGGTTTCATTTTCGGCGATGGCGATTTCGATTTGAGCGGTTTCGGCCATCCAGATTCTGTTTTGCCGCCATTTCGCGAAGACGGCTTCGGCGAGTAAGTCGAGTTCGTCGGGGTGCTGGGGGTGGTAAGTCTTGACGTATTCGTTGAGTAACCCAAGAAACTGGCGTTCGTCTTCGACTTTGAGGAAACAACCGGGGGCGAGGGGGTTCGTGTGGAGTCCGGAGAAACCATGCGTGGTGGCATTGTGGGCGGATTTGGCTTTGCCTTCCACGGTGCGAGGGCCGGTGGATTTTTGGGCATTGCGGCGATTGGCTTCGATTCGTTTCTGCGAGATTTTGCGGGACATGGGTGGGGCTCCTGGGGTGGCGCAGGAGCGGCGTCCGGCGGTTGGGTCCTTTGGTCTGGACCTGATATTAGTTTACGGGAGGGCTTGGTAAGTTCTGGATGGGTTGATTGGGGTAAGTGGTTGATGGGGTTGGAGTAATAAATTGTGAATTGCGTGTGATTGGCGTTTCCGGTAGGGCAGACCTCGAGGTCTGCTCTACCGCGACCAGCGTGGCTGCTTGGGGCGGGTTCCGGGAGGGAGGTCGCGGTTTTGGAGGCCGCGGATTTCTTGTTTGGTCTTTTTGACGGCGTCGACGGCGATATTCAGCATGTCGGGGCGATCCTTGAAGGCTTCGATGATGGCTTGGCTGAAGAGGGGCCAGACTTCGAAGTCGCCGGGGATGTAAGCCGGGTCTTCGGCTTTGACTAAGTGGATGGAGTAAGTGCTATCGGCGGACTGGTGGGGCCGCGAAAAGGCAGAGTAATTGTCGCCGGCGGTGAGTTGGTTGCGAAAGATGGATTGATAGATCATGTGCGTTTCTCTGATTTGACTGTAGTACATGGATACAAGCTCCAGACCGGGTAGCGGCGCTAAGTAGTTGAGGATGGGGCAGATTGAGTCTCGTGATTGTTGTGATGGTATCTATTCGGGAGTAGTTCGAGCCCCCCCGATGATCAAATGGGAGGCTGGTGGGGGTGGTGGGCGAATTTGGAAAGTGGGTCACAGGGTAAGTGAACAAATTATCGGGTTTAGTTTGAACGAGTTAGTGAAAAGTGGGACTGCAAGATGGTGGAGCGAGGGCGACACTCGGGATAACTATGATTACGTTTGACGAAATTAATAACCCGGTGAGCTTCGCGCGGCGCGTGTTGCGGTTTGAACCGAAGGCGGACCAGGAGCAGTTGCTGGCGGCGACGAACCGGTATGTGATTTTGAATTGCCACCGGCAGTGGGGCAAGACGACGGTGACGGCGGTGCGGGCGGTGCATCGGGCGGCGACATACCGGAACCAAACGATCGTGATTATTTCGCCAACGCTGCGGCAATCGCGGCTGTTGGCGAACCGTTGCCGTGAATTTGCAGGCGAGTTAGGGTGCGAGTTGGGGACGGACGGGACGAATGCGCGATCGATTGTGTTTCCGAATGGATCAGTGATTCTGCCGTTACCGGCGCATCCGGACCGGGTACGCGGCTTTACGGCGGACCTGCTGATTGTCGATGAAGCGGCACGAGTGCCAGACGAAGTATTTGTGGCGGCAACGCCGATGTTGGCGACGACGGACGGCGGCCTGTGGTTGCTCTCGACGCCACACGGCAAGAGTGGGTTTTTCTACGAAGAGTGGTCGGCCAAAGATTCGCCGACGCATCCCTGGTTGCGCATGGCGGGCACGGTGGGGACGGGTTACGAGGTGAGTGCGGCTTTTCTAGCGAACGAACGTAGGCGCAAGACGGCAGAGCAGTTTGCGGAGGAGTATGCTTGCGGCTTTGTGACGGCGGGGCGCAATGTATTTCTGGAGGAATGGCTG
>JAYVUQ010000580.1:0-2543 GCA_043787785.1 Bryobacteraceae bacterium | reverse complement strand
TTGTGGCTCACTGCTGGGGTCATTCTCGGGAGAGACAGCGAGTGTCGCTTCGGCCAATACTTGCCCGGGGAAAAGGGCCTGAAACCACGTCTGGATCAGGGTCAACCAAATGATATGCGGCTGATTTTTGCCCATCTTGTCAATCAAATCCCCCTCGATTAGCTCATACCGATGGCCATCAAGGAGGCCATACATTTCCAACTTTTCGCACTCGGCGCGCGTCCAGCGCTTGCGCGGAGGCTGGCCGGTGGTGACGGGCGAGGGTTCGACGATGTGGGCTACGGCCATAGGTTCTCAGTTTACTTCGCTTAGCTGAAAGGTTTGCGCTGGCGCGGCCAGGGGATAGATGGTTTCGGCGGCGTCATATCCGATTACGGATTGGTACTGGCCGTCCCGCGGCTCCCGGAAGACGATGATGCCCTTGGCTTTCACGTCGACCACCCAATAGTCTAAGACGCCGACGCGCGAGTGGAGCTTGGCTTGGACGGTGGTCCCGAACACTAAGGTCGAGTCGCCCACTTCGATCAGCAGGGCCAGGTCAGGGGCGGCAGGGCGTTGCCCATCGAAGGCGCCGAGGGCCTGCAGGCGGTTACACTCGTCGCGGGTCCAGCACTTGTGCGGAGGTTGGTCGGCGAGGGTGGACAATGGCTCGGTGGTGAGAGCTACGAACATATTTCTATTCTAGTTCGCCATGATCTCGAGTGATTCGTCGCCGCAGATGCGTTTCACCTCCGCCATAAACTCGCGGTCGGGGCGGACCGTGGTGGCGACGTCGAGGGTCATGGCGAAGTCGTTGGGCTTTTCGAGGCGTAGGCGGATTTGGGCTTTGCCTGGCTTGCGGACGAAGAGAGCGCTGAGCTCTTCGGCTTTCCTCATCGCACCATTGGCGGCACCGGCGCTAAGGCGGATGCGGATGGCGAGCATGCTGGGCATGTCGACGCGGGCGTCGTCGAGGGCGATGATGTCCTGCAGTGAGATTTTCGGCGGGCCACCTTCTTCGGGCATCACTTTCGCTTTTACCAAGACGGCGCGGTCTTCAATCAGTTGTGGACCGAGCAGTTCCATTTTAGAGTTGAAGACCATCGCTTCCAGATTGCCATCCAGGTCTTCAAACTGCATCAGCGCCCAGAGCTTGCCCTCCTTGGTGCGCTTGCGCTGAATGCCCGAAAGGATTCCGCAGAGCTTCACTTCGGTACTTTTTTCCAGGCCCTCCAATTGTTGGGTGGTGTGCGAGCGTAACTCGGTGGACTTATCGTTATAAGCGTCGAGCGGGTGGCCGCTAACATAGAAACCAAGTAATTCTTTCTCGCTAACGAGCATTTCCTTTTCGGTCCAGTTGGGTACTTTGGGCAGGGGCGGATCGGCACCTTCCTCCTCGGCGAGTAACATGACGAAGAGGCCGCTTTGGCCGCTGGCTTGGTCGCGCCAATGGCGTTGGCCGGCTTCGAGCGCGCCATCGAGGGCGGCGAATAGCTGGGCGCGGGTGCCGGGCAACGCGTCGAGCGCGCCGGCTTTGATCATGCTTTCGAGGACGCGTTTATTGAGCGCGGATAGATCAACCGTTTCGCACAACCTATAGAGGCTATCGAAGTGCTTGCCGGCATCACGGGTCTTGATGATCGCTTCAACAGCCCCGGCACCGACGTTCTTAATCGCGCCCAGCCCGAAGCGGATGCTATCGCCGTCGGGGGTAAAGTTGAGTTCGGACTTATTCACGTCCGGGGGCAACACTTTGATGCCCATTTCTTTGCACTCGTTGATGTACTTGACCACTTTGGCCGTATTGCCCGTTTCCGAGGTGAGCAGGGCGCTCATAAAGTCGATGGGGTAGTTCGCCTTGAGATAGGCAGTTACATAAGCGAGAAAGGCGTACGCCGCCGAGTGCGACTTATTGAAGCCGTAGCCGGCGAACTTCTCCATCTGGTCGAAAACGCGGTTGGCTTTCTTTACCGGGACGCCCCTTTTTTCGGCACCTTGCTCGAAGCGCAGACGCTGCTTGGCCATGTCGGCCGCGTCTTTCTTACCCATGGCGCGCCGCAGCAGGTCGGCCTCGCCGAGCGAGTAACCGGCTACGACGTTGGCGATCTGCATCACCTGTTCCTGATAGACCATGAAGCCGAACGTTTCTTCGAGCAGCGTCTTCATTTCGGGCAGATCGTACTTTACTTCTTCGCGGCCGTGGCGGCGTTCGATAAACTCGTCGATCTTGTCCATGGGGCCGGGACGATACATGGCGTTTAAGGCGATTAAGTCTTCGAGGCGCTCTGGCTGGTAACGGCGCAAAATGTCGCGCATGCCGTCGGATTCAAATTGGAAGACGCCAGAGGTATAGCCCTTGGTAAAGATCTGATAGGTTTTGGCGTCATTGAAGGGCAGGTCGTCGACGATCAACTTAACGCCGCGGAACTTCTCGATCAGCACCAGGGCATCGGCAATGATGGTGAGCGTGGTGAGGCCCAGGAAGTCCATCTTCAAGAGCCCGAGCTTTTCGAGCCCGCTCATGTCGTATTGGGTGACGATTTCGTCTTTACTGGTCTTGTAGA
>JAYVUQ010000579.1:0-5218 GCA_043787785.1 Bryobacteraceae bacterium | reverse complement strand
CATTTCAATCTTCATGTCCGGATGCCGGACCACGCTGGCCAATTGTTGGGCGCTGTCGTAGTAGAACTCGGCCTCCCCCAAGCGGCGCTCCTGCATGCGTACGTCCGCCAGATTGCGGAAGATGTTGAACAAGATCACCGGAGGCGGTTCCTTCAGCGCGGTTACCGGGCCAATGGCGCCCTCAAAGAATGCTCCGGCCGTCCGCAGGTCGCCCTTGCGCTGGGCGATCTCGCCGAGACCATTCAATACGAGTGCGGCGTGTTGCGGATCATCGGTCGCGTGATAGTGGTCGAAGAGCATCTGGTATTTCTGCACCGCCAGATCGAACCGCTGGTGGCCGGCATCCGCGATCGCGGACACCAGCAAGGCCTGCATCCGCGATTCGAGCGGCAGCGACGCATCGTCTATCTGGTCTTCGAAGGCCTGGGCCATGGCTTCGGGGCTGAAGTCCGGCGCAAAGAGGCCGGCCCGAGCCGCCTGATTCATGGCCGCATGAATCACTGGGGCGGCTGGGTCTTCCCGGACGATGAATCTCAGCCTGTGGAACCACGGAAACGGAAAATGGTGCCGCAACAGTTCCCGCAATAGCCCGGCGAATTCGGTCTGATTGGCGATCTTGGTGGGAAACAGCACCCACACCGAGAGGCCGGCGTTCGGGACCGGCAACAAAGTCCGTGAAAACGTCATCAGGGCGCGCAAACGTTCCACCGGTGGCGTCATGCCACTGGTCACCGCCGCGGGCAGCAGCGGCCAGGGAAAATGCCCCTGCTTGGGCATGATCTCCCGCATCAAGTCATGATGGCGCGCAAACTCCTCGACGATGCCATCGACGTAGGATCCGGCGTCCCGAAAATCGCCGGTGTGCGTCCACGGCAGCTCAGAACCGCGTTCGTCATCCACGGTTTCGAGGATCTTGAGCAATGGCATCGTCTGTTCGTCGCTGGCGCGCAAGACCAGCGCGACCTCGTCCCGCTGGTCGAGGAAGGCGTGAATGCGTCGGCTCACCGGTTCGAACAGGCGAAACATATGGTCCTAGTTGATCTTCACCAGCGCACCCGTGATCTCGTGCATGCCCACGGCGCTCGAATTGATAGCGGCTCCCGAAACCTCCACCTTTTGCAGGTTACAGGTCATGTTCTGGTTGCCCACGCCGATCTTCGTAGTCTTGCCGCCGGTGATCGTAATGTCGACACCGGAGATATTGATGGTTCCGTCTTTTTTCATATGAATTGAGCTTTCACCGGTGATGATCTTGATCTCATCACCCGCGGTAATCGTGATCACCTTGGTGACGTTCGTCTTCTGGTTGGCCAGATAGGTCTCGGTGATATCCTTCTTCACCGTATAGTCAGCGGATCCCTTGGCGACCGTATGGACTAAGTTGCCTTCGGAGACGGTGATGGTCGTATCTTTGACGATCGTCTCCGTGTGCGTCCCGTCCACCGTAATCGTGCGGTTGTTGTGGATGGTCTGCCGATCGTCATGCTCCACGGTCGTGTCCATGTCGTACTGGGCATGCACACGGATTAGTTCCTTGCCTTTGGTATCGTCGAGGGCCATTTCGTTGTAGCCACCACCTCCAGGAGTAGAGTTGGACTTCATGCCGCTCACCATGCATTGCGCAGGGAGGGGATAGGGCGGCATCTGCTCGGCGTTGTAGACGCGGCCGGTGATGATGGGGCGGTCGGGGTCGCCTTCGAGGAAATCGACGATCACTTCCTGGCCGATGCGGGGCACGGCCACGCCGCCCCAGCTTTTGCCGCCCCAGGGGCTCGAAACACGGATCCAGCAGGAACTGGTCTCGTCGCCTTTGGCGTAACGGTCCCAGAAGAAACGCACCTTCACGCGGCCGTATTTATCTGTATAAATCTCTTCGCCTTTCGGACCCACCACGACGGCCGTTTGTGGACCCAGCACCGTTGGCTTCGGGGTCGCGCGGGCGGGCAGGAAGGGCGTCTCCGAGAGAATGCAGTGGAACGTGTTTTTGTACGGATGTTCCACCGGACTGTTGTTGACATAGTCCGGGCTTTGGGTCGCCGTGTGCTGGACGCTCGTGATTACATATTCTTTGTTGTAATCGCGCTGGAAGTGATTCGTTAAATCGAAGGTGAAGCCGGAGATGGCGCTCTTGGCGGTGGAAGCCGCCGAAACCACTTTATAGGCCGCCTCTTCAGCCAGCATCCGGCGGCGCACGGCTAGGTTGCCTTCCTCCTGCACCTGACCCAGGCGTTTATCGGGCTGTACGAAAAGCTGCGAATACTCGCCGGGATAATCGTAGATCTCGAGCTGATGGTTGTCGCCCACTTCAATCACGCTGGGTTCGGAGACCAGCAGTTCATGGCTCGGAATCTGGAAGTGATGATCGCGCATGGTGAATTTGCCGGGGCGCAACTGCTCATTCACCTCCCAGTGGTGCACCATGTCTTCGTGCGCACCTTCGCCGGCTCCGGCCTCCTCGAAGCGGTACTGGCTGTTACCCGGGCAGCACTCATGCACGGCCGGATTGTCGGCGATGACGAGGGTACACTTCTCCTCGGCGTGCTTGAAGTAGAAGAACATGCCCTCCTGCTCCAGCAGGCGCGCGATGAACTGGTAGAAAGTCTCCCGGTACTGCACACAGTAGTCCCAGGAGGTGTGCGGCTTCGAGAGGTTGAACTCGAAGGCCGGGCAGCCACGGTCTTTGAGGATCTGCTCGACGATCTCGGGCACTTTCTTTTCCTGATAAATGCGGCAATCGGTGGCTTGGGTGAGCAGCCAGAGCCAGGGAACGATCTCCAAGTTGAAATGGAAGAAGTCATTGTCCTTGCCCGTGAAAACCAACCGGCGAATGATGCCGTGAAAAAAGCGGGTTTCGTCGTCGAGCTGAGACAGCGAGACCAGCGCTTCTTTCCCGATGAGATCGGAGCCCTTCACCGCGCGGACATTTTCGGGCGTCACGGCCACGGCCACGTGCAGCGTGTAAAGCCCGGAAATCCGCTCCGCACAGGAGAAGGACCGGATCAGCAACACGTTCGCGCCGAGAGGCGTGTCCAATCTCAAGAACCGGTTGTCCTGGGTAAAGGTAGGCATGTAGATCCTCCTAGCTCATCTGATACGCGAACCGGCCATCATCGCCCAGGCCCACCATCACGGCGCTCACCTTGCGGCCTTCGGCCATTTCCCCGAGTAACATCCGGGAAACTTCGGGTAGCAAAGTATTGGTGAGAATATTATCCACGTTGCGCGCGCCGCTTTCCACTTCCGTGCAGCGGCGGGCCACTTCGTCGACGAGAGCCGGATCGTAGTCGAGCGCGATATGGTGGTTGGCCGCTAAGCGCCGCTGAATCTTGCCGAGTTTCAGGCGCACGATCTGCTTCAAGTTCTCGTCGCGCACCGGGTAATAAGGGATGGTGACCAAACGGCCAAGGAAGGCGGGCTTGAAAATCTTGTCGAGCTCCGGCTTCATGGCCTTCGAGAGGCCTTCGGCGCTGGGCATGGTTTCAGGATCGGCCGTCAGCTTCATCACCGTCTCGGTGGCGGCGTTCGAGGTGAGGATGATGATCGTGTTCTTGAAGTCGATCTCCCGGCCTTCTCCGTCCTCCATCTTGCCTTTGTCGAAGACCTGGAAGAAGAGCTCGAGCACGTCGGGATGGGCCTTCTCCACTTCGTCGAGCAGCACCACCGAATAGGGCTTGCGCCGCACCGCTTCGGTGAGCACGCCGCCTTCGCCGTAGCCGACGTAGCCGGGGGGCGAGCCCTTCAAGGTCGAGACCGTGTGCGCCTCCTGAAACTCGCTCATGTTGATGGTGATGATGTTGTGTTCACCGCCGAAGAGCAAGTCAGAGAGCGCGAGCGCGGTCTCCGTTTTGCCGACGCCGGACGGGCCTACCAGCAGGAACACGCCCACCGGCTTGCCCGGATCGTCCAGGTTCGCGCGCGCCGTGCGGATGCGCTGGCTGATCGTCTCCAGCGCATGGGACTGGCCGATGACGCGCGCATTCAGGTGCTTCTCAAGCTCGAGGATGAGACCGATTTCGTTCTTCAGCATCTTGCCGACCGGAATGCCCGTCCAAGCCGAGATCACTTCGCCGACCACTTGGGCGTCGACGCAAACGCGAATTAGCGGCGACTCGCCTTGCAGGGTTTCGAGCTCCAAGTTGAGACGGTCAAGATCGGCGCGCAGGGGCACGATCTCTTCGGTCTTCTTCTGGGGAGTCAGCTTCTCGATTTGGCCACGCAGTTCGCGGATGGAGTGGACGAGATCGCGCTCTTTTTCCCACCGTTCTTTGAGCACCGCGAGACGGCTTTCGGTTTCGCCTTGCAGCGTGGCGATGCCGGCGAGGCGCTCGGCGTGGTCAGTGCCCAGCGTGGCTTCGCGTTCGAGGATGCGCTTTTGCACGGCCAAGTCATCGAGCGTGCGCATAGCGTCTTCGACAGCCGGGGGCGTCGCATTCTGGCCGAGCGCCAGGCGGGCGCAAGCCGTGTCGAGCACGCTCACGGCCTTGTCGGGCAGTTGGCGATCCGGAATGTAGCGATGAGAGAGGCGCACAGCCGCCGCCAGCCCTTCATCCAAAATGCGCACTTTATGGTGGTTTTCGAGTGATTCCACCACGCCGCGCAGCATCTGGGCGCATTGCGGCTCAGTGGGCTCTTCGACTTTCACGGGCTGGAAGCGGCGCGTCAAAGCCGGGTCCTTCTCGAAGTACTTCTTATACTCCGACCACGTGGTGGCGCCGATCGTCCGCAACTCGCCGCGGGCCAGAGCGGGCTTCAGAAGATTCGCCGCGTCATTCTGCCCAGCTTGGCCGCCGGCGCCGATCATCGTGTGGGCTTCGTCGATGAAGAGGACGATGGGCGTTTCGGAGCGTTTCACCTCGTCAATCAGTCCCTTGAGCCGATTCTCGAATTCGCCCTTCACGCCCGCGCCGGCTTGCAACAAAGCCAGGTCCAGCGTGCGGACGGCGACATTGCGCAGCGCGGCGGGCACATCGCCTTGGGCGACACGCAAGGCGAAACCCTCGACGACCGCCGTCTTGCCAACGCCGGCTTCGCCCACCAGCATGGGGTTATTCTGACGGCGCCGCGTCAGGATGTCGATGATCTGCCGGATCTCGGCGTCTCGCGCCAGCACGGGGTCCACCTTGCCGCTGCGAGCATTGGCCGTCAGGTCGACGGTGTATTGATCGAGGAAAGGCGTCTTGCTGCCGGGCCGGACGCCGGGGGCGCCTTCGCCGGCACT
>JAYVUQ010000578.1:0-3662 GCA_043787785.1 Bryobacteraceae bacterium | reverse complement strand
TGATCGGGCGGGATGCGACGCGGGCGAAGATCGAAGAGGCGCTGACCAAGTGGCTGGCGGTGGCGGCGAAGCCCGAGGACCGGGTGATCGTCTATTTTGCGGGTCATGGCGTGGTGACGCCGGCGGGCGGCATGCTGGCGCCGCGGGATTTTGACCTGGGGCGTCCCAACGAAACCGGCTATCCCATGAAGCGGCTGGGCGACATTCTGGCCAATGACGTAAAGGCGCAGTGGAAGGTCTTGCTGACGGATGCCTGTCATTCCGGACGCATTACCCCGCAATCTACGGATGAAGCGGTTTATAGCACGCTGAGTAACTTGCCGCGGGGATTTCTGACGCTGACTTCCTCGCGGCAACAGGAGCGGAGTCATGAAGACGCGAAATTAGCCACGGGATTTGGCTTGTTTTCTTACTACTTGGTGCAGGGCTGGGCAGGGGACGCCGATGCGGAGCCGCGCGACGGAGTAGTTACGGCGGACGAATTAATTCATTATGTAACTCGCGAAGTACGCGCGCATGCGATTCGGGTAGGGGTGAAGCAGAACCCGCGGGAGCACGGGGACTTTCCGGATGACATGATTCTGGGATATTCGGCGGCGAGGCGTAAGCAATTGATCAGGCCGGGAACGAAGGAACTCGAGAACGGAACGATCATTGTGGAGGCGAATCTCGACGAAGTCGAGGTGTATGTGGATGATCGGCTGGTGGGGAAGCTGAAGACGGGCGAGAAGCTTTCCGTGCCGGGATTGGTGCCCGATGTGCCGCATACGATTCGGGGCGTGCGAATGGGCTATGAGCCGGTGACGCGGGAAGTGGTCGTGATTCCCGGACAGACGCAGACCGTGACGCTCCGGCTGGTTTATATGCGCAAGGTAAAGCCGGCGGCGCAGAAGCTCTACGACGAAGGCTACGAGATCTACCGGCGCAAGCGGGGTGGAACGGAGTGGCGCAAGGCGGAACACTTACTGGCGGGGGCGCTGCGCGAGGATGCGAGCTTTGGGTTGGCAGCGCTGCAGTTGTGCCGGGTGCGGCAGAACCTGGGCGAGACGGACCCGGCGCTGGCGGCTTGCCGCAAAGCGGTGCAACTGGATCCGGACCGGTTCGAAGCGCGTACGCAGTGGGGGGCCATGCTGCTCGAAGTGGGCGACGCGCCGGAAGCCGTGCGGCAGTTGAGCGAGGCGGCGCGGCAGAACCCGAAAGATCCCTTTGCGCATTCGCTGCTGGCGGAAGCGTATTTGCTGTCGGGGAGTTTCGCCGATGCGGAGCGGTCAGCGGATCGGTCGATTGAGCTGAATCCGGAACATGCGATGGGCTACTTTAGCCGGGCAGATGCGCGGCGTTATTTAAAGCAATGGACGCCAGCGATCGAGGACTTTCGTCGGTATCTGCAATTGGCGGACTTTCAGGCGAAGCTGCCGGAGGTGCTGGCGTATTACTTCGTGGGCTTTGGGGCTTCGAAGCGCAATGCGGGCTTCAAGCGGCAGCACCGGGTGCAGCAATCGTCGGCGTACTTTGGTTTGTGCAGTTGTGAACTGCAGCTCGAGAATTTTGCGCGGGCGGTGACGGCGTGCAAGAAGGCGATTGAGCTCGACCCGGACGATGCGTTTGCCTATAACTTGATGGGGCAGGCGCGGATGTATTTGTTTGACCGCGATAGGCGCCGGGATGATTTGCGGGAAGCGCAAAAGGCGTTGTCAGCGGCCTTGCGGCTGGCGCCCAATGCCGAGTTTTCGGGCCGGGCGAAGGAAAATTTGGGGCAGGTGGAGGGGATCCTGTCACAAATGCGTTAATTTTTCCGCTTCTTTAATTGAGGGCGGTATATACTCTGTGAATCCGTTTCTTATGGATGGAGGAAATCAACAGTGACTAGCCAACAGTGGACGGCAATGGGCTTGATCGCTTTATGTCTCTTGACTCCGGTATTGGGGCAGGAGGCGACGGACGGGGGGAAGTATCGCCTGGTGGTGATCCGCGGGGAGGGCGATCAGCATAACGTAAAGCAGGGCCGCGCGACGTCGCAGGCGGTGATGGAAGTGCGGGATGAGAATGATAAGCCCGTGGCCGGGGTGCTGCTGACGTTCACTCTGCCGAGCCAGGGCGCGGGCGGTTCTTTCGTGGGCGGATCCCAGGTGACGACGCTCGCCACAAATTCGGCGGGACGCGCGGCGGTAACGTTTACGCCCAACAAGGTGGCGGGCAGTTATGCGGTGAAGGTGAGCGGGAATGTGCAAGGACAGTCCTTAGGGGCGTCAGTGGCGCAGACGAATATCGCGGCGGCGGCGGGGGGGTTATCGACCGGGGCGATCGTAGCGATTGTGGCCGTGGCGGCGGGGGCCGGCATTGGCGCAGCGCTGGCGGGCGGCGGGAAGAAGACCCCTACTCCCGTGATCAACACGGCTACGACGCCGGGTTTGCGGATTGATATAAGCCCGGGTGGCGTGCAGGTGTTACCGCGCCGTTAGGTAAAAGGAGAAACCCATGAGAATTTACTTACTTTCCCTGATTACTTCGTTGGCGATGGCGCAGAGTGTGCCGTCGATGGGCTGGGTGAGCACGGACCAGCAATTGCGACGACTGGTAGGACTGCCAGGCAGCACCCGTGCGGACGAGCCAATGGCGACTTATCGCAAGGTGCAGGTGGCGCCGGGCGGCCGGGTGGCGCTGGTGGAGGATGGCGTTGGCAGTTCGCTGGTGTCTTTGACGGACGAAGGTCCGGTAATGCTGGCGAAGTTAGTGGCGACGCCGGATCGGGCGGCGTTTTCGGAGGATGGCGTATTCTCGGCGCTGTTGTTTGGAACGCGCTTGGAGGTGCGGAATGGTGGGCGAATGCTGTGGCGTAGTGAGTTCGGTGAGGCCCTTGATTTAGCCATAAGTTCGCGTGGGCTAGTGGCCGTGAGGCTCGCCGATGGCGCGGTGCGATTGGTGACGGAGAGTGGCTTGGGTCCGGTGGTTTATCAAGGAGCGGATTTGGGGCCTCTGCGCTTTCGGGGCGAGGCGGCGTTGCTCGTGGCGGATCGGGCAGCGGGCCGGTTTCTGAGTATCGAGCGACTTACGGAGACACCGGCGGTGAGGGTGTTACTAAGCGAGGCGGCCGATGACTACGCGGGCTCAGCGGATGGGCGGCGGATTTACTTACTGCGGCGGGGTGAGGAGCAGGCGGCGATTGCGGTGCTGGACCTGGAGAACGGGCAGATAGTGCGGGAAGTAACTGCGGGGCTCGAAGCGGTGCGGCTGCATCGGCTAGGAGCGGGCGATTTGTTTCTCTTGGCGGAGCCCACGGAGGATGCGCCGGGATGGATGTGGCATGGGGCAGAGGGGCGAGTGACTTTTTTACCCGCGTTAAAGATGGAAGGGGAGAACTAAGATGCGTGGCTCAAGATGGTTACTTCCTTTATTCGCAGCGGCGGGCTTCTCTTGTTGGGGGCAGACGCCAATTACTTTACCGACCAGTTGTGGAGCGTTCGGAAGCACGGGTTCGGCACAAACACGAACGTTTACGGTAAACCCCGGCCAGGCGGTATCCTATCCGTTAAGCTTCACCGTTCCTGGGCAAGCCACTAGTATTGGTCTAATTATTTGGCGCTTAACAGACCCGAGCGGAAACTTCAGACTAAGCTCTACGACGACTGCAACCACGACTCTTTCCGGGCAGGCCACGGTTG
>JAYVUQ010000577.1:0-3856 GCA_043787785.1 Bryobacteraceae bacterium | reverse complement strand
GTACATCGGCGTGGTGATTGAAAAGCTCGGCATCCGCAAAGCGAAGATGGAGAAGATGGTGAACCACGGCTCCGGCCGGGCGCGCCTCGACTTCCTGATTCCGTCGCGCGGCCTGATCGGCCTGCGCAGCCAGATGCTCACCGACACGCGCGGCACGGCTATCATGAACGCTTTGTTCCATGGCTACATCGAATGGCAGGGCGACATCCCGATGCGCCCCCACCGGCTCGCTGATCTCCGACCGCAATGGCAAGGTGACCGGCTATGCCATGTTTGCCCTGCAGGAGCGCGGCGTCATGTTTGTCGAGCCGACCACCGAAGTGTACGAAGGCATGATTATCGGCGAGCACTCGCGCGATTCCGACTTGACGGTGAATATCGTCAAAGAAAAGAAGCTCTCGAACATGCGCGCTTCGGGTTCAGACGAAGCGATTCGTTTGGTGCCGCCGAAGCTCTTGAATCTGGAGCAGGCCGTCGAGTTCATTCAGGATGATGAACTGGTGGAAGTGACCCCCAAATCGATTCGCTTGCGGAAGAAGATTCTGAAGGCCAATCAGCGGTAGTGGATTGCGGAGCTTGAGCGTATTACAATAACGATATTATGACTCTCAAGCTCCGTTCCGTCGGTACAAGCACCGGATTGATTCTACCTAAGGACACCTTTTAGCCTAGTTGGAGTTGAAAGAGGGCGACGAGTTGATCGCGACGTCTACCCGTGACGGACTCATGTTGAACAAGTACAGCGCCGAGGTGGCCGAAGAGGTAGCACTAGGCCGCGCGATGATGAAGCGCTACAGGAGTACGTTTCGCGAACTAGCGAAGTGATCGAACCGCGTTGGATCACCAAGGCCGGTTTGCTGATCCTGCATGAGGACAGCATTCGCGAACACGGCGGCTCGCGTGGCCTGCGGGATGAGAGGCTACTGGAGTAGGCGTTGGCGCGTCCGCGAAACCTCGCGAAGAAGCATGTTTCGTTGGCCAAACTGGCTGCCGCATATGCGTTTGGCATCGCGAAAAACCACGCCTTTGTCGATGGAAATAAGCGTGCGGCCTTTGCGGCGATGAACTTGTTTCTCGAAAAGAATGGTTAGCGACTGATTGCCGGCGAGGTAGATGCCACGCTGACGATGCTCAAGGTTGCGGCAAGCGACCTGGACGAGCCGGGGCTCGCCGTTTGGATAGAGCGCAACATCGAAGCCCGCGGCTAGATGTGATATATCTTCAGTCGCATGAAGATTACGAAGCTGAATGCTTTTGCCCTGCCTGAAGCGACGATAGTGCGCATAGAGACCGACTCCGGCTTGCGCGGTTACGGCGAATGCGGGTCGCTGGCCGCGAAGGAATTGGCTTTGTTGCGGCAGGTGGCCATAGGGGCGGACCCCTCGGCCTATGAGATCGCACGAGCCCGATTGGCCGACGCGCCGGGCGCTCAGGCGGCGCTTAATATGGCGCTGCTGGATGTGCTGGGCAAGCAGGCCAAGGCGCCGATTTACAGCCTGTTGGGCGGGGCGACGCGGAATAAGGTGAGAATCCTGACGCCGCTGACTGACTTGGCCGCGCAGATGCGGGCCGGGGAGCGGGCGTTTGTGGTGCGGTTGGCTCCAGCCCAGGGTTCGCGGCTGAACTTTGTGGCGAGCACCGTGGAACAGCTCACGAAGCTGCGGGAGCAAGCGGGCGAAAACGTCGACTTCGTGCTCGATGCACAGGGTAAGTTAGTGCCCGCGGAAGCGGGTAACTTAGCGGCAGCGCTCGAGAAATTCCACTTACTGTGGTTCGATGAACCCTGTACAATTGCGAACTTGGCCGCCGTACGCAAGTTGGCGCGGGAAAATGTAACTCCGTTGGGCTTTGGCCGAACGGTCACTAAGCCGGCGGGCGTGCCGGATCTGTTTCGGGAACAAGCCATCGATGTATTGCGGTTGGATATTCGACTGCACGGCATTTCTCAGATTCGCCGGCTAGCGGTGCTGGCCGAAACTTACTATACGGCGGTAGCACCTTTTAACGACGGCGGGCCGATTGCTTCGGCGGCGGCCATTCAGTTGGCGGCGAGCATGCCGAATTTTGTGATTCAAGAAGTGGGTGTATTGTCGAGCCCGATCTTCAGCGGATTGCCGACTCCGCGAGACGGGTTTATTCCTTTGCCCACCGCTCCGGGCCTCGGCATTACCGTCAACGACAGCGCGCTTGAGCGCCTGCGGGAGGCCGCATGAAGCGCCGTCATTTTGTGGGGGGAATTGGATTGGGTGGGGCGGCACTGCAGGCCCAGTCGACAAGGCCGATCGGAGCGGAGGCGCTGGACGGGGTGGGCTCAAAGACGCGGATTACGAATGTGAAAACTTTCGGCGTCACTTACGAAAATAACTCCGACCGGCCCTACGTCTTCGTGAAGATCGAGACCAATGACGGCGTCGTCGGCTGGGGCGAAGGCACGCTGGAGGGTAAAGCCAACGCGGTTATGGCCTGCGTGGCCGACTTTAAGGAATTTCTAATTGGCGCGGACCCCATGCTGGTGGAGCACCATTGGCAATCGATGTATGTGCATAGTTTCTACCGCGCCGGGCCGGTGATGGGCTCCGCCATTTCGGGCATCGACCAGGCTCTGTGGGATATTCGCGGCAAGTTACTGGGCCAGCCGGTCTATAAGTTACTGGGCGGGCCGTTCGATCCGGCGGGAGTTCGTGGTTACTATCATGTCCGCGCCAATACGATGGACGAGATGCGAGCCGTTCGCGAGAAAGCGGCCGAACTCGGCGTCACTTGCGTCAAAGGCGGCATTCCCGGTTACTACGAATGGATTGAGACGCACGCCAAGATCAAGGCGGCGGTGAAACACCTCGAAAACATGCGCGCGGGCCTGGGCCCGGACATCGACATCGGCATCGACTTTCACGCGAAGACCTCGCCGGCGGTGGCTTCGATCCTGTGCAAGGAAGTGGAGCCGTTAAAGTTGCTCTTTATCGAAGAGCCATGCCCGCCGGAGAATGTGGCCGCGATGAGGAAGATCGCCGAGCGTTGCACCACCCCGATTGCGACGGGCGAACGACTAATTGCCGCCTATAGCTGCCGCGAGTTAGTGGAGATGGGCGTAGTGGATATTCTGCAAACCGATATCAACCACGTAGGTGGCATTACGGCGCTGTGGAAGGTGGCTTGCCTGGCGGAGCCATCGGGCGTGAAGATCGCGCCACATGCCTGCGAAGGGCCGATAGGCGCGCTGGCGACGGTGCATGTGGATGCGGCGGCGCCAAACTTTCTGGTGCAGGAAATCTGCAGCGGGGTGGTGGCCAGCAAGATCGAAAAGATGTGGGAAGAGTGGCTGGGCTTCCCGGCGATGCGGATGGTAAATGGCAAGTTTCCCTTGCCGACGAAGCCTGGTTTGGGCTTTGACTTAGATGAATCGGCTTTTGCGAAGTATCCGTTCGCGGGAACGAAACCAATGGCGCGGGTGTTCCATGTGGATGGGAGCGTCGCAGCTTGGTAATCGGCAGAGGACAGACCTGGAGGTCTGTCCTACACGTCTAGGTTGCGGACGTCGAGGGCGAATTCTTCGATAAACTTGCGGCGGTTTTCGACATCTTCACCCATGAGGGTAGAAAAGATCTGATCGCTTTCCACTAAGTCAGATAGTTCAATGCGCAGAAGTGTGCGGGTGTCGGCGTTCATGGTGGTATCCCAGAGCTGGGTGGAATTCATCTCGCCGAGACCCTTGTAGCGTTGGACGTTGGCATCTCTCATGCCCTCGTCCTTCACTTTGGTAAGTAACTCGCGCCAAGTGGCGATGGACTCACTGCGGCGATTGTCACGCACGGTGACGAAGGGGCCGGCCGAATGCTTGGCCACTTGTTTTGAAAGC
>JAYVUQ010000576.1:0-4946 GCA_043787785.1 Bryobacteraceae bacterium | reverse complement strand
GAGCTATCGACAGAATGGAGTTCGAGCGGCGTTCGCGTCAATGCCATTCTACCGGCGCAAGTGATGAACCCGGGCCTTGAGCAGCGCATCGCCCAGTCGCCAGCGCTGGCGGAGAAGTTCCTCAGCGGCATTCCGGCGGGCCGCTTTGGCCACCCCGACGACATTCGCGGCCTCGCCGTGCTGCTCGCCTCCGACGCTTCCCAATGGATCACCGGCGCCATCATCCCCATGGACGGCGGCAACCTCGCCATGAACGCCGCCGGCTCGCCACGGCGGCCCCAGTGAAGCTCTATCGAACCATGCAATTGATCCGCACGGCAGAGGAACAACTCGCCCGTTGCCACGCGCGCGGATTGGTGCATGGGGCTTGCCATACCTATGTGGGGCAAGAGGCAATTGCGGCGGGCGTGTGCGCTCATTTGAATCATGACGACGCCATCTTCAGCACCCATCGCGGCCATGGGCACGCCTTGGCCAAGGGCATGCCGCCTCTCGAACTCTTCGCCGAACTCTTTGGCCGCGCCAACGGCTGCTCCCGCGGACGCGGCGGTTCCATGCATTTGTTCTCCCCCGAGATCGGGATGATGGGCACCAGCGGCATCGTCGGGCCGTCGATCCTCCAAGCCACTGGCGCGGGCTATAGCTTCGCGCTGCGCAAGACAAACCAAGTGGCCGTGGCTTTCTTCGGCGATGGCGCCGTGAACAATGGGGCTTTCCATGAGGGGCTGAACTTGGCCGCCATTTGGAAGTTGCCCGTGCTCTTTATTTGTGAGAACAACCAGTTCGCTACCGAGGTGCCCTTCGCCTATGCGGCCGGCAACCCCGAGGTGGCGTCCCGCGCCGCCAACTACGGTTTGCCCGGCTTGGCGCTCGATGGCAACGATGCCCAGGCCATTGCCGCCGCTGCCGCCGCAGCCATTCAGCGGGCGCGGCAAGGGCTAGGCCCGACACTGCTTGAATGCAAAACGTATCGCACGCGGCCGCACTCGGAAGGCATGGGCGACTATACCTATCGCACGCGCGAAGACGTGGCCCAATGGCGGGAGCGCTGCCCCATCAAGCGCCTGCGGGCTGCTTTGATTGCGAGCGGCGCGGCCACGGAGGCGGCGCTCGATGCCCTCGATCTCGAGTTGCAGGCGGAGATTCTGGCCGTCAGCGAAGCAGCGGAAAAAGCTCCGTTTCCCGAGCCCGCCACCGCCACTACCCATGTTTACGGCTTCCCGCGGAGCGTGCAGAATGTGCCAAAGGCCAGCACGCGCGAAATCTCTTACATCGCCGCCACACTCGAAGCCCTCGATCAGGAAATGGCCGAAAACCCCGATATTTTCGTCCTCGGCGAAGGCATCGGCATTCGCGGCGGCAACTTCGGAACCACCGCGGGGCTCTACGCCAAGTACGGCCCGCAGCGCCTACGCGATACGCCGATTACCGAACGCGGCTTTGTGGGCTTAGCCGCCGGCGCGGCGATGACCGGCACCCGGCCGATAGTCGATTTCATGTTCATCGACTTTATCAACGATGCCTTTGGCGAGATCATCAACCAGATCGCCAAGATGCAATACATGAGCAGTGGCCGTCTGCGGATGCCCGTATTGTTGCGCGGCTGCGTCGGCATCGGCCATGCCGCCGCCACCCATCATTCCGGCAGTTACCATTCCATCTACAGCCACATTCCCGGTCTCCGCGTGGTGATCCCTTCCACTCCTTATGACGCCAAGGGCCTCCTGATTCATGCCTTGCGCTCCCAGGATCCAGTACTGTTTCTGGAGCCGCGCGAGTTGCTGAACACCAAAGGCTTGGTTCCCGCCGAGCCTTATGAAATCGAGTTCGGAGTGGCGCGGACGTTGCATCCGGGCCACCGGATTACCGTGGTCGGCGTGGGGCACATGGCCCAGCGAGCGCTCGCCGCAGCCCGGCAGTTAGCCAGCGAAGGCCTGTCGGTAGAGGTGATTGACCCGCGGACCGTATCGCCGCTCGATACCGAGTCGATCCGGCAGTCAGTGGCGAAAACCGGGCGGCTCCTGATTGTGGACGAAGCCTTCGCCCCTTGCGGCATCGGAGCGGAGATCGCAGCGCAGATGGCCGATGCCGGCTTCGACTTACTCGACGCACCCATCCGCCGCGTTAACGGCGCGTTCGCGCCCACGCCTTACAGTCCAACGCTCGAACCCGAGGTGATCCCCAGCCAAGCGAAGATCGAAGCCGCGATTCGTGAGTTAGTGGACGAGTAAGATGGCGATTGAAATTACTGTTCCCCGCTTGGGCTGGTCAATGGAAGAAGGCATCTTCGGGGACTGGCTAAAGCAACCCGGCGAGGCGATTACCGCAAGTGAGCCCTTGTTTTCGCTCGAAAGCGACAAAGTCACCATGGATGTCGAGTCGCTCGACGCAGGCATTTTGCACTTAGTCGCGGACTCGCCCCCACCCGGTGCCACGGTGACGGTAGGGCAGTTACTCGGCTACTTACTACAGAAGGGCGAAGCGCCCCCCTTGCCTCGTCAAGCGGAAACGGTTCAGGCCATTCCAACTTACTCGCCGGTTCCGATTCAGGAACCGGCTTCCTCTTTGCCTGCCATCACGGCCAGCCCGCGCGCCCGGGCCGTGGCACGGAAACTCGGCATCAACCTTGCCCAGGTCACGCGGCGCGCCGGCAAGTCGCGCATCATTGCCAGTGATGTAGAACAGGCCAAAACACCGACGTCCGCAAACCGTGCCATCTTAGCCGCCCGGTTAGAGGAAAGTTTTCGCGCGCCCCATTTCTATCTCCACGCCGAGGCGGATGCCGAAGCTCTCGCCACTTACCGCCTCCAGCATCCGCCCGTCGCTTACAACGACCTTCTCTTGAAAGCAATTTCGCTGGCTCTCACCCACCATCCGCCCGTCAACGCTTACTGGGCCAATGGCCAAATGGTGACACATGCCACCCAGCACGTGGCCCTGGCCGCCCAAATCGGCGACCAGGTACTCACGCCGGTCATCACCAACCCCGCCCAAAAGCCACTCGCCCAAATCACCATCGACCGCCTCGCCATCCTGGAGCGCTGCCGCCACCATCAAGCCCGCCCCGCCGACTTTAACCATGCCAGCGCCACGCTCTCCAACCTCGGCGCCTTTGGTGTTGACCGTTTTCAAGCCATTCTCAATCCGCCACAGAGCATCATCGTCGCCGCCGGTAGTCTCAAAAAGCGCCCGGTCGTCTTCAACAGCCTCGTTGTCGCGCGGCTTACCCTTCCCCTCTCCCTCTCCGTCGACCATCGCGTCATCGACGGCGTCGCCGCCGCCGCCTTTCTCGCCACCCTCATTCGTATTCTAGAGACAGTGGCTTTCGAGGAATGACGCGGATCCTCGCCTTATCACTAGGCTTAATCGCTTCCGTGGCCGCGCACAGCTTGCAGATCACCGGAGTCACTCTACGCCTAGACGGTTCCGCCACGTCGGTAACCGTAGTGGCACATGTGCCCATGCTAACCAGCGCTGACCCGGCTTCCGAGATAGCCCGCCGGCTTCGCCTTCGGCTCGATGGCCAGCCCTTCCATGCCGAGGAAACCACCCTCCGCCAAGCTCCCGGCGAAGACACCGTCACTTGGTCAGCACTTACAAAGCAAGTGGCAAACGCGGCCCTCCTCGAGGCGCCAATCTTTCCGGATCATCCGGAAGATACGACCGTAGTTCTGATTTATCGCCATGGGCAGTTAGTCGAGCGAGCCGCCTTAACTCCGGCTCATCCTTCCGCCATCCTTGGCGAAACCTGGTTCGTCCTCGTGCGGCGGTTTGCGGGGATGGGAATCGGCCATGTCCTCTTTGGCGCGCATCATATGCTGTTTCTCCTCGGGCTCATTCTCATGCGCGGTCCGCTAACACGTCTGCTGGCAGTCATCACTGCCTTCACGGTCGCCCATAGCTTAACCTTAAGCCTTACGGTGCTCGGCGTCTCGAGCCTGTCACCTCGTCTCGTGGAGCCGGTAATCGCCTTGTCGATTGTCGTGGTGGGCCTCGAAAATTTAATCCTGCAGGGCCGCAGCCTCGAGTTTCGTATCTGGCTAGCCTTCGGTTTCGGTTTCTTTCACGGCTTTGGCTTTGCTGGCGCTTTAGCCGAAGCGGGGCTACCGTCACAGGCGCTGAGTTGGTCGCTAGCGGCCTTCAATCTTGGCGTAGAGATCGGGCAGTTGGGCATTCTTCTATTGGCGTTGCCGTTACTGAGTCTGCTCCATCGCCGCCACGAACGCTGGTCCACCATCGTGACGCGCTTCGTTTCCCGTGCGATTGCCATGGCCGGTGGGTATTGGTTCGTTGCGCGTATTTGGCTCTGAGTTGCCGCCCACCATCCTCAGGCCTCCGGGCCGATGCAGAATGATCGTTCGGTAGCCTTTCGATTTCTTTTGGCCTGCTCTAGCGATTCGCTGCTTCATTACCTCTCCGCCGAGTTCGGCATCGACCTACCCCAAGTCCGCCCGCTCGACCACGGAGAACAAAACAAGTGGTTGTTACCCTCTCTGCGCGCGAATCGCTCGAACCACCGGGACCTCACCATAGCACTAGTGCTTAGTCCGCAGTATGTTCGCCGCGAATTTGTGGCGAGAAGGCGTATGGGCAATTCGTTTTGGCGCTGCAGGAATTGGAATTGCCGTTGGCGCCACCTTTGGCATCGCACGAACGACCCAGGACATCGATTGGGTCGTCGATCTCACGCCGGAAAAGCCAGGAAACTTGCGCTGCGGTTGGCGAGTGAGTTTGCCGTGGATGCCAAACCATCCGGCACCAATCCTGTACCCGGCATCATCCGCCGGCGACGAATCTCCTGAGGAGCCGAATTGGAACATGAGGACCCGTAAAACGAGTTGACTCTCTGGCTGCGGGCCGTGGTGGAGAAGGATCGCGGGTTGGGTCGGTTAGCGGGTCAGCCATGGTTTCGCTCTCAGGGCTAGTGGCCGGGGGGGGCGGGTCGG
>JAYVUQ010000575.1:0-17859 GCA_043787785.1 Bryobacteraceae bacterium | reverse complement strand
GAGAACCTCGAAGCCGGTATGTCTTTGGGCGAGATCGTCGAGGTGTTTGATGTCACCGCCGAAGAGGTGAAGGCCGTCGTGCATTTCGCCGCCCAAAGCCTAGAGAAAGCCCCCGCCTTTCTTTAGGCGACCAATGAAGATTCTTTTCGATAACGGCACGCCGCGGCCCATTGCACGTTTCCTTGTTGGCCATGAGGTTACGCAGGCCCGCCGGGTCGGCTGGCATGAGTTGAAGAACGGCGATCTCATCCTCCAAGCCGAGGCCGCCGGGTTCGATGTTCTTCTCACCACAGACAAAAACATTCGGTACCAACAGAATCTCTCAACGCGTAAGATCGCCATTGTCGTCCTCACGAAACAGCAATGGCCCGCAGTTCAACTACACCTGGACCGTATCGCCGAAACCATCGACTCCGCCACTACGGGCAGCTACGTCGAGATCGAGATTCCCTTTATTCGGAACTAGGAGAGAACAACCTCTCTGCCTACGTCCCCGACCCACCGAGCTGTATCACCACAGGCGAAACCCGCAGGATATCGAGCGCAACATCCGCGAAGCCATCGAGCTTTATGTGGAAGGGCTCATCGAAGACGGCGAAAGCATTCCCGAACTGACCACCGCTGTCTCCTACATTGAGCTTCGGGTCGCATAGCCATGTGCCCCGACGAAGAACAGGGCGGTCTCGCCGAAACCCTCCTCCACCTCACCATCCCCCACGTAACATCTCCTCCGAAGAGTGCAAACTCATCGACCTCCTCGGCCGCCTCGTCGAAGACTACGAGCACCGCAGCCGTGTCGGCAAAGTGAAGCACTTCACCCCGCTCGAAACCCTCCAGATTTTAGTAGAAGATCAGGGCCTCAAGCAAGCGGACCTCGTCGATATCTTCGGTACCCAGTCCGTGGTGTCGGAGGTCCTGAACGACCGCCGCCGCATCAATCAGGCCCATGCCCGCCGCCGCGCCGTCCGCGTCCATCTCTCGATAGAAGTCTTTCTCCCCTAAACCGGCGCATACCTCTCGATGTATGCCTTCAGCCCTTCCACACCCGGCTCCATCGTGATCACCCGCTGCGGCAGATCCTCAATCCCCGCCAAATCCGCAGGACCCTCGGGTTCTACCCCCAGCGCCTCCCAAATCGATTCCGCGAACTTAATCGGCAGCGCCGTCTCCAAACAAATCAACGGCAGTCCGGCCCGCCGCTCCTCAAGCCCCACCTTCAGCCCATCCGCCGTATGCGTATCCACCATCACGCCATAGTCCGCATACGCCTGCCGGATCGTCCGCATCCGGTCCGCGTGCGTGCTCCGCCCCGAACTAAACCCGAAGCGCGCCAAGTCGTAAGCGCTCAAATCAATCGCCCGCCCGGCCTCCACCTCTTTCCAGAAAGCCGACACCCGAGCCCCGTCCCGCCCCACCAGGTCAAACACAAAGCGCTCAAAGTTCGAAGCCTTCGAAATATCCATCGAGGGGCTGCTCGTCGAAAAAGTCTGCGCCGTCCCCCGCGGCCGATAGACACCTGTCCGGAAGAACTCATCCAGCACATCGTTCTCATTCGTCGCCAGAATCAACTGCCCAATCGGCAACCCCATCATCCGCGCAATGTGCCCCGCACAGATATTGCCAAAATTCCCCGAAGGCACGGAAAATGCCACCTGCTCATCGTTCGACGTCGTAGCCGCGAAGTAACCCTTGAAGTAATAAACCACCTGCGCCGAAACCCGCGCCCAGTTGATTGAATTTACCGTCCCAATGGCATATTTAGCCTTAAAAGCATGATCATTCGACACGGCCTTCACCAGGTCCTGGCAATCGTCGAACATACCCCGAATGGCAATATTAAAAATATTCTCGTCCATCAGCGAATACATCTGCGCCCGCTGAAAGGAACTCATTAGCCCATACGGCGATAGCATAAAAACGCGAATCCCGCGCTTACCCCGCATCGCATACTCCGCCGCCGAACCTGTATCCCCGGAAGTCGCCCCCAGAATATTCATCTGTGCCCCATCGCGAGCCAGCGCATACTCGAAGAAATTCCCGAGTAACTGCATGGCAATATCTTTAAACGCCAACGTCGGCCCGTTCGATAACTCGAGTAAGTGCAGCCCCGGCGCCAAGGTCCGCAAAGGAGTAATCTCCGAAGCCCGGCTATCCGGCCGCGTATACCGATAAACGTCCGCCCGGTAAGTCTTCCGCACCAAAGCCTCAAGATCAACCAAAGGAATATCGGTCGCCAGCTTCGACAGAATCGCCATCGCCAAAGACGCATAGTCGAGCGACCGCCAAGCGTCCAGCTCTTCCCGGCTCACCTGCGGATACTCCTCCGGCAGGTACAATCCCCCATCCGGCGCCAAGCCCGCCAGCAGGATTTCGGTGAAGGTTTTCGCGGGCGCGTTGCCGCGTGTAGAGATGTAGTTCATGCGAGAACGCGTCCTTCCAATTATAGCCTCCCCCCCAATTTCTGATATCCTCGCTTTCGTGACCCTCGACACCACCACCACCCGCCGCATCTTCATGGGTGCCGCCGCTGCCGCCTCCGCCATGCGCGTCCAAGGCGCCAATGAACGCGTCAGCGTCGCCATCGTCGGCCTTGGCGGCCGCGGCAGCAACCACTTGAGCGTCTATTCGAAGCTCCCCGAAGCCAAGGTCGTCGCCCTCTGCGACGTCAACCAGGCCGCGCGCGAAAAGGCCCAGGCCACCCTCCTCAAAAACACCGGCGAGAAGGCCAAAGAGTTCGAGGACATGCGCCAAGTCTTTGCCGACCCCAGCGTCGACGCCGTCTCCATCGCCGTCCCCAACCACTGGCACGCCCTCGCCGCCATCTGGGCCATGAAGGCCGGCAAGGACGTCTACGGCGAAAAGCCCGCCTGCTACAACATCTACGAGGGCCAGAAGATGGTGCAAGTTGCCGCCGACACCAAGCGCATGCTCCAAATCGGCTCCCAGCACCGCAGCAACCCCTTCAAGATGCGCGCCATCGCCGCCATTCAAGGCGGCTTGATCGGCAAGGTCTACCAATCGAAGGGCCTCTGCTACAAACGCCGCGCCTCCATCGGCCACAAGCCCGACATCGCCACGCCCCCCGGCATCAACTGGGACATGTTCCTCGGACCGGCCCCCCTGCGCGCCTTCAACGAACTGCGCTTCCGCTACAACTGGCATTGGTTTTGGGACACCGGCAACGGCGACATCGGCAACCAGGGCGTGCATGAGCTCGGCATCGCCCGGTGGGCCATGGGCGATCCCCAATGGCCCACCGCCGCCTCAGCCCACGGTGGCAAGTTCGCCTACGACGACGACCAGGAAACCCCCAACACCCTCACCGCCAACTTCGACTTCCCTGGCCGCGAACTCATCTTCGAAGTCCGCGGACTCTTAACCGGTGCGGAAGGCGCCGTCCCCCGCGGCCGCCGCATTCAGTCACCCAACGCTCCGCCCCTCCCCGAGTCCACGGCCCCCAAGAACGCCGCCCCGCTCAACGTCATGGTCGGCAACCTCTTCTACGGCACCGAAGGCTGGGCCGCCATGTCCGACGAAGGCTTCCAAGCCTTCAAGGGCGAAAGCAACGAACTCATCATGGAAGAAAAAGCCGAACGCGGCATGGACCCCACCGGCCTCCACATGCAGAACTTCTTAAGCGCTGTGAAGTCCCGCAACGCCAAAGACCTCCACGACGAAATCAACATCGCCTACCTGAGCGCCTCCATGTGCCACTTAGCCAACATCAGCTACCGCGTCGGCCGCAAGCTCACCCTGCAAGCTGGTCCCAAGTTCTTAAACGACCCCGAAGCCAACAAGCTCCTCACGCGCGACTACCGCAAGCCTTACGTGGTTTAGGTTCCTTCTCCGCCTTGGTCGCGCTAGCAGCCTTGGGCGATGAGACGGTTAGGGTACGAATGACCATTCCTCCAATTGGCAATTGACGCACTGGTCCTGCAGAGGAATCCTTCCAGTCCGGAAGGACAACGCCCAATACCGCGATCGTGACCGCCGAGGCGAGCAGTGTGCCCGGCCCAACGCCGCAAAGCTCGCGGGAGCTTTTGGCATCGCTTTCCGCAGCGTCGGACATTCGCCGCGCCTCGATTCCCACGGCAGTAGTGTGACCCCGTTTGCATACATCCTGCGCACTCCATGTTGACCGGACTTACTGAATAAGGCCCGGCGACTCTCAGAAGAAATCAGGATGAAACATGCGACAACTTTTATGGACTGCCATCCTCACGGCGGCGCTTTCGGGCGCCATGCGTGCGGACATTGTCATCGACTTGAAGACCGGCATCGTCACCGAGACTTATGCCACTACCGCTCCGCCGCCGGTTAGTTCCGCTGGCCCCGTTTACAACACCTCCGATGGCTACGCCCGGGTGAACCTGGCTAAAAAGGCCTCTGGCTGCACCATTACCCCGTATGAGGCGATGGTCGAGATCAATCTTACGCCGCAAAACTCTGCGGCCATCAGCCGGGTGAGCGTAACTGTGGAATACGAAGGCAAGCCAAGCGGCTGGACCACCCATCTGGGCGACGACGTCCGCAACGACGGCTACGGCGGGGGCAGCGCGATTCTTGGCGTGGCCGAAGCGCAGGCCATCGGCGAAACCTTCTATGTCTACAGCACCGGCCTGGCCGGCGGCATCGTCGAGAAAGTGATTGAAAGCAAGATGCGGCTGACCGAAGGCTCGCTGCATTTCAACATCAGCGACCAGAAGCTGACTTATGGCCAGCCGAACACCGTGCTGAACTCCGGCAACTTGAAGCAGTTGTTCGATTTTGGCAGCGCGGACAAGAGAGTATTTGTCGCCTTTAACCGGGTGATCAGTTACCGGTCGGACCGGGCGGGATGCGGCGCCAGACGCGTCATTTTGGCCTTTGAAAACTAGTTACAAGAAAAGGAATGACTAACATGAAAAACTACTTACTCACTTTACTGTTGATTGGCGCCGCCGCGGCGCAAGCCCAGGTCGTGGTCGACCTCCGCACGGGCCGGATTGACGACCTGGGAACCACGCCGTCGCCCACCCGGGCGACGGGAACCACCTACTCCAACGTGTACCTGAAAGTGACGGTGACCCCGAACCCAGGTTGCGCGATTACTCCTTTCCGGGCGCTGGTGGAAGTGAATCTGAAACCGACGACCGGCGGGCCGGAAATGAAACGGGCCTTTGTGGACGTGGATTACCTGAGCCCGTCCCCCAACCCGAACGATGCCGTGCCTTCGGGCTGGGTGACGCACGTGGGAGACGATCCGGCGAATGACGGTTACGGCGGTGGCTCCGATGTGCAGGGCGTGGCGGAAGCGCATGTCACAAACCAGCAGTTTCTGGTTTACACGTCGGGCTTGCAGGCGGGCGTGGTGCAGAATCTGGTGGCCCAGGATTTGCAGCTCGAAAAGGGTTCATTGCGTTTCGAGATCGCCAACCAGTTTCTGGCGTGGGGACAGCCGCGCAACATAGTTGAGTCCTCGCAGGCGAAGAAGCTGTTCGCGTTTCCTGATGCGAAGGGCGACTATCGCATGTTTGCCGCTTTCAACCGGGTGATCAGCGGCCGGGCCGGCCGGGTAGGTTGCGGCGCGGCCCGGGCCATTGTCCAGTTGGAGGCTCAGTAATGGATGCGGGGCGCTCATCCACGGGCGCCCCTTTCCTCCCTGGAAGCTCCCGGCCCGCTACCGCTCCCGATGACAATCGGGAGATTCTGTCTGATTCGTCGGCTGATACCTTTAGATGAGTGCTCCTTTTGCGTTCCATCCCCACGCTGATCGCTTTGGCAACCCTGCGATGCTTGCAGGCGCATGGCTCATCTTGCCAGCCCTCGTTGGCGGAAATCCGATATCCGCCCTGGCGTTAAGCGGCAGAATTCAAGGTACCGTGCAGATGTCCGTTCAAGCGGCGCTGACCATCGCCCCGCCGCTACCTGCCTGTTCCGGACGAAACTGAAGATCCAGGTAGACTTCAGTTCAGCCAGTCACTGGATCCCAAGTCCGCTCCGGTCGTCCGCAGATTCTCCGAAGACCACTATGGCGTGTCTGCTCCGGTTCTCTTATCGAAGTAACAAACATTGACCCAGCTTGGGCCCTCAGCCGTCGAGGCCGAGTTCTGCACCGCCTGCGCCGCTGGTTTAGCGGACGCTAGCCCTTCTACCACCGCGGAGCCGCCGCCTTCTTCACCGCGCTCTTCGACACCGCCTTCTTCGCCGCCTTCTTCGCCCCCGCCTTCTTCCGCCCCACCCCCAGCGCCTCTTCCAGCATCTGCTCCAACACCTTCTTCTCCGGCTCAATCATCACGCGATTGAAATTCGCCGGACGCTCCGCCACCAACTGCCGGAACCGCAGCAGCCACTCATAGCTCTCGCCAGCCGAGTGCTCGCTCACTTCCCGGATCAACGCCGCCGCATTCTCAAAGTCCGGCACGCGGCGATAGCAATCGAGCGCCGACTTCGCGTTGCCCACCTGCCGGTACAGTTCCGCCGCCTCGCCATACCGGCCTAGTTCCGACAAACACTCGGCTTCGAGAGACGAGTCCCGCTCCGGTAACTGCATCAGCACGGCCAGCGCCTCGGCATGGCGCTTCGACTTCAGCAACGCGCCCACCGTGCGCTGCCGCAAATTCACCTTGCGCGCTTCGGCATCAGGCAACTGCAACGCGTCGTAGAAACCCGGCAGCACGCCGATGATGTGGTTGGCATACTCGGGGCGCAAGGCGGCGGCTTCCAACTCTTCGGTCCATTTTGGCAGCCGCCCCGCCAGTTCGGTCCGCATCCACGCCGTCAAGATCTCGGGATGTTGCCGCACGCGATCGGCAAAGAGCGATAAGGACGCCACCCGGGCCGCACCCGTTAGGTTCACGGCCTCCCGCATTGTGTGCAGTAACACCGGCAGTAACTGCATGCGCGCTTCATAGCTTGCCTTCGTGGCCACGTCCCACAGGTCCACCACTCCAAACTCGGGCGGCAACTTCGCGCCCCGCAAGGCCAGCGTTACCGCAATTTCAATCAAGCCGGAGTAAACCTGATCGCGCAGCGACTGATCTTGTACCGCCCCCATCTGATTCAGCGGACCCAGCAGACCCACCGCCTGATTCGCCCGCGACCATGCCAAGCCCGGCCGCACCTCCAGGTACTGCCGCGCATCGGCCAACGCCCGCTGAATGCGCTCCTCCACATCCAGCTCTTCTTCTTCCAAACCCTTCTGGATCGCCGAAGGCATCGCCGGCAGCACACTCTGGATCACGTGATCGTTCAAGAAAGTGCTCGCCGCCTGGCTCACCTGGCTGCTGGGGCTGACATCGATCCAGATCAAGCGCCCCGTGGGACGGCTCAACGCCACGCGCAATTGGTCAATCGCCAAGCGCTTGCGCAGCCCTTCAATCTCGCCCGTCCCCGTGCGCCGATGCTGCTCAAAGCGGCCGATGCGCTCCAGTTGGCGGCCCGCGTCCAGCACGCACACCGTGTCGAAGTCGAGCCCCTTCACCTCGCGCGCCGTCAGCACCTGGTCGCGCACTTCACTCGGCACCCAACCCGGTAGCTGCTCGTCCAGCGACATCAGCGCCAGCCCTTCGCGCGCCGCCAGGCTCGCCAGCAAGTCGTTCAATTCCGCGCCCGGCGAGGCCACGCAGTAGAGCACCTGGTCGGTGGAATCGTCATCGATCTCGGCCAAGCCACTGCCGCTCGGCCGGTCCTTCTTGTCGATCTCGTCATAAAGGTCCCAAACGCGGTTCACCAGCATCGCGATCTGCCGCGGGCTGCGCAAGTTTGCCGACAGCCGGAACTCGGCCGGCGTCCCCAAGCGATGATGCAGCAGGTCGTTCAGCCAGCGAAACTCAAAGTCCGTCGGCCGCACCGTCTGCGCTTCGTCGCCCGCCAGCAACAAGGGCACCGGCGACTTCCGGCGCTTGCCAATCTGCGCCGCCAGTTCAATCACCACGCTCGCTTCCAGCGGCGTCAGATCCTGGCATTCGTCCACTGCGATGCAGTCGAAGTCCAATAGCTCCGGTGGCACCTCGCGCCCGCCCTCCGCCAAGCTCGACAAAGCCTGCCACGCCATCCCTAACTCCGGAAAATACCGCTCCGCCAATGACCCGTTCCGTTCCAGTCGCCCCGCCGCATCCAGCGCCGTCTGGATCGCCTGATTGCCCAAGTACCGGCCACGCGCCGCGCGAAAGTTCGTATCCGTCACCCGCGCCTGCTTGGCTGAATTAAAGCGCCCCGCCGCAAACGGCAGCGCCGCCCCCACCAGGTGCGCGTGAAACTCATCGAATAACGCGGGAATCTGATCGTTCCACGCCCCCAGTGACCGCTGATACGGCGACAGATCAATCCGGAACTTTGTCCTCAAATCGCGGTCCGGCGTCACGGCGGCTTCCGGTTGCCGCACCAGCTCGCGCACCAGACCCGGAAACACTGCCACGTGAAAATGTTTTTCGCACGAGCAGAAGCGGTCAAAGTACTGACGGGCCAGATTCGCCAAATCCCGCGAAAACGTTAAGTAAAGAATGCGCTGCGCCGGAATCGAATCGGCCGCGTGCAGCAGCGCCGTGGTTTTGCCGGAGCCCGGATACCCCTTTAGAATCCGTACCGCCTGCCGCGCCGACGCGAACTTGGCCTGCGGCGCTGTCCACGGTGGCGGTGCGTACTCGCTCGATCGCAAGTCCGGCACGCCGAACGGCAGGTAGTGCTCCCGCAAGTCCTGCGCCAGGCAGGGCGAGTGGTCGTCATGGTGCCGGATATCGCGCAGCACAATCGACCCCTCCGGCAGCTCGCCCGCCCCCGGCGCGTCTCGCAGCGGCAGCGCCATCTTCGGCGCCCACCACGCATAGAAATGCGAACCGTGGTTCCCGCCCAACCGGCTCCGCCTCCAGCCACGGTTTTCTCCCCGCGTCGCCTTGAAGTAGATTCGCCGCTCGTCGATCGCGAGGCGCTGCAGCAACAGGCTGGCCCGCTTCCCAAGCGGTCCCGTTTGCTGTGCCGCCAGCTTATCCAAAAAGTCCTGATGACAGTAAAGCGGGTTCGCCGCCTGTGCCGTGCGAAACTCTCCCGACAATAGGTCGATCTGGCGCGCCATCAGAGCTTCAGGATACTACCTCTTCTGGCCCGTCCGGAGCACATCCTACCCGACACCGACCGACTCTATGCATAAAACGCGTTCACAACAAAGTTTGCGGTCCACTATTTGTCTTAACTCCATGAAATAGAATGCTTTCCGGGCTAACATCATCGTCACCGCCCCCGGCCTCCACCCATCGCATGCCATCCTGAATCGTGGCCCAACTCAATCGAAATCCCAACCCTACCCGCCCGATAGGCATAAGGCTAATTGAATCAAATACTTCCGGGTTGGTTTCGTCAACGGGCTTCGCAAAGCACCCAAAACAGTCAAAGCCAATCGAATCCATCACTCCCCGGTTCGTTTCGTCAAATTGCTCCCACGGCAATGTCAGCCTTAAAGTAGTTCTTCGGCCCCGCCGGATGCCCCGCCAAACGCCGCAGCGTCCCCAATTGCCCCACGTGCGTCAACGCATCCGCCACCGGGCCTTGAAACAACCGCTCCGCCGGGCACAACAGTTCGCTCTCCAAACGCCGGTCAAAAGACGCCAAGGTCGACAAGAACCGGTCGCACTCCGCCTCCCACGCCAACGGCGTCGCATCGTGCCACTCATGCACCCCATCGCACAGCTTCAATCCCCAATCGAAAAGATCCCCCATGTGCGCCAAAGTCTCCGCCGCCGTCCGGCAACCCGGCCCCGCCGACACATCCCCAAACCCTTCCGGGGCGTCTTTCACTGCCTTCCGGAACCGAAACGCCAAAGTCGCTACCGTATGCCGCAAAAAAGAATTCATCAGACAAGGCTAAACTAGAGGTTCACGCATGGGCAACATTCTTACTTCTCTCCCAATCGGTCAACGCGTTGGCATCGCCTTCTCCGGCGGGCTCGATACCAGTGCCGCCATTTACTGGATGCGCCAAAAAGGCGCACTCCCCTACTCCTACACGGCGCACCTCGGCCAGCCCGACGAACCCGACTATGACGACATCCCCAAACGTGCCCTCATGTACGGCTCCGAAAAAGCCCGTCTCATCGATTGCCGCGAAGAGCTCGTTCGCGAAGGCCTCAACGCCCTCCAGTGTGGCGCCTTCCACATCACCACCGCCGGCGTCCCCTACTTCAACACCACGCCCCTCGGCCGCGCCGTCACCGGCACTAAGTTAGTCGCCGCCATGCGCGAAGACGGCGTTGACATCTGGGGCGACGGCTCCACTTACAAGGGCAACGATATTGAGCGCTTCTATCGCTATGGCCTCATGGTCAACCCGGACCTGCGCATTTACAAGCCTTGGCTCGACGAACAATTCATTGCCGAACTCGGCGGACGCAAAGAAATGTCCGAATTACTCGAAAAAGCCAACTTACCCTTCCGCATGTCGAAGGAAAAAGCCTACTCGACTGACTCGAATATCTGGGGCGCCACTCACGAAGCCAAAGACCTTGAGCAACTGAATACCGGCATCAAGATTGTCGACCCCATCATGGGCGTCGCCTTCTGGAAGATAGACGTCGAAGTTGAGCCGGAAACCGTAACCCTCACCTTCGACCGCGGTCTCCCCGTCGCCATCAACGGCACCAACTACGCCGACCCCGTCGAGTTAGTCATGGAAGCCAACCGCATCGGCGGCCGCCACGGCCTCGGCATGTCCGATCAGATTGAGAACCGCATCATCGAAGCCAAAAGCCGCGGCATCTACGAAGCCCCCGCCATGGCCCTCCTCTTCATCGCTTACGAACGCCTCGTCACCGGCATCCACAACGAAGGCACCATGGAGCAGTACCGCGACATGGGCCGCCGGCTCGGCCGTTTACTCTACGAAGGCCGCTGGTTCGATCCTCAAGCCCTCATGCTGCGCGAAACCCTCCAACGCTGGGTCGCCAAAGCCATCACCGGCGAAGTGACTCTCGAATTGCGCCGCGGCAATGATTATTCTCTGCTCGACACCACTAGCCCCAACCTCACTTACCACCCCGAACGCCTCACCATGGAAAAGGGCGAAGGCGCCTTCGGCCCGCTGGATCGCATCGGCCAACTCACCATGCGCAATCTCGACATCACCGACTCCCGCGAAAAGCTCTTCGTCTACGCCAAAGCCGGCCTCCTCCCCGCCTCCGCCCTCAAGGACATGAAACTCCTTAAGGACTAACCCATGCCCACCGGCCAGCTTAGTAGGACCGGCCTCCAGGCCCGTTTCCCTGCGGCCACACTACCGCTCCATGCCGAACTCGCCGCGTCAGCGGCGACGCGCACTTGGCGAAAAAATGATTAGCCTCCCCGTCGACGAAGTCGTCCCCGAAATCATCCGCCTCCTGCGGACCAACCAGAACGTAGTCCTAGAAGCTCCACCCGGAGCCGGCAAAACTACCCGCGTTCCCCCCGCGCTCCTCGCCTTCGGACCTCTGCTAGTCCTAGAACCCCGCCGCCTCGCCGCCCGCCTCGCTGCCAAGCGCGTCGCCCTCGAAATGAACGAGCCAGTCGGCGAAACCGTCGGCTACCAGGTCCGCTTCGACGAAGCCGCCGGACCCCGCACCCGCCTCCGCTTCCTCACCGAAGGTATCCTTACCCGCCGCCTACTTACTGACCCCACACTCAAGGGCATCAGCACCGTCGTCCTCGACGAATTTCACGAGCGCCACCTCGACGGCGACCTAGCCCTCGCCCTCTTACTCCGCCTGCAACGTACCCTCCGGCCCGACCTACGCTTGTTAGTCATGTCCGCCACTCTCAACGCTGGCCAAGTCGCAACCCACTTAGGCGATTGCCCCATCGTCCGCTCCCCCGGCAAGCTCTTCGACACTGACTTGCGTTACTTACCCGCCTCCAGCGCCCCCCTCGAGCAACAGGTCAGAACCGCGCTCGAGCGTTTAGTAAGTGAAGGTCTCACCGGCGACGTCCTGGTCTTCCTTCCCGGTGCCCGTGAAATCCGGCGCGCGATGGAAGTTTCGGCCGATTGGCTTAAAACCAAGGGCATCCTCGCCATGCCACTCTACGGAGATCTTACCCACGACGAGCAGGACCGTGCCGTCGCGAAAGGCCCGCAAAAGAAAGTCATTTTCTCCACCAATATTGCCGAAAGCTCCGTCACCATCGAAGGCGTCCGCGTCGTCATTGATTCCGGGCTAGCCCGCATCGCCGAGGACTCTCCCTTCACCGGCCTCCCCTCCCTCACCGTCAAGCGCATCAGCCAAGCCAGTGCCACCCAGCGAGCCGGCCGCGCCGCTCGCACCGGCCCCGGCATCGTCATCCGCCTTTATCCACCCGATGACTTGCACCGCCGGCCCGCTCAAGACTCCCCCGAGTTACTCCGCCGCGAGCTCAGCCAGTTAGTCCTCGACTTACTCGCTATGGGCATTGCCGATCCGGCCGATTTACCGTGGCTCGACTCCCCACCGGCCAACGCGGTCACTGCCGCCCGCCTGTTGCTCAAGCGCCTCGGTGCCGAAGGCCAAAGAGCCAAAGCCATGGCCCAGTTGCCCTTACATCCTCGGCTCTCGCGCCTCGTCCTCGAAGGCGCGGTCCGCGGCGTAAGGCGCGCCGCCTGTGATGCCGCCGCCCAACTCAGCCTCGGCGAATCTGGCGACCTCTCGGGCATGGCCCGCCAAGTCAGCCGCCAAATCGACCGCGCCCTCAATGCGCCCACTCGCCCACCCGACCCCGAAGGTCTGGATAAAGCGTTGCTCGCCGCGTTCCCGGACCGTGTTGCTAAACACCATCGCGACGACGAAGTCCGCTTAGTGGCAGGCGGCTCCGCCCGCGTCATGCGCGGCAAGGTTGTTCCCAAGTGGCTCGTCTGCATCGATATCGAAGAACGCCGTGAACAAGGCCTTCCCCTAGTCCGCGACTTCGTCCCCATCGAACCGGATTGGCTGCTCGAGATGCCCGAAATCGAGGAGCGTCAAGAGCTACTCTGGCACCGCGACGCCAGCCGCATCGAGGCCGTCACTCAACTGCGTTATGGAGCTTTGGTGATCGATGAAACGCGCGGCCGCCCCACTGATCTTGCCCCTGCCGCGCACTTACTCGCCAGTAAAGCCAACGAGCACCTCCATCGTTTCATCGATCCCGAAGAACTGGCTGAGCTTCAAGCCCGCCTCGTTTTCGCCGGCTGCGGCGAGGTGAGTATTGAAGCAAAGATCGAAGAACTGGCGCAAGGTTTAGTCAGCTTCGGCGAACTGGAAGCGGTAACCAAAAACGGCGGTCTCGAACGCTCACTGGTGGGTGACCCAAGCGCCCTCAATCGTCTCGCCCCCCAGCGTGTCCAACTCCCCACTGGCCGCCAAGCGCGCATCCGTTATATTCAAGGCCAAACCCCCTGGGTCGCCTCCCGCTTACAGGATTTCTTCGGTCTCCGCGAGACACCACGCATCGGGCAGGTAAACCTGGTGGTTCACTTACTCGCCCCCAACCAACGCCCATTGCAAGTGACTCAAGACTTAGCCGGCTTCTGGGTCCGCCATTACCCCGATATCCGCAAAGAACTCTCCCGCCGCTATCCCCGCCACGCCTGGCCCCTCGATCCCCTAGGAATGGAGGCGGTGCAAATCGGCAAATGCTAAATTGAAAAGATACTCTCGTGCGAAATCGTGACAGAGTATTCAGGAAGTGTGAACTCGCGAACTGCAATCACATTGCCATCCGTGTAGCAATAGAGCTTACGTTTCTCGGGATCGATCAACCAGATGTGGGCAACGCCAAACTCATGGTACTCACGTAGCTTCTCCAACAGTTGGACAATACGGTCATCGGGCGAAAGAATCTCGATGGCTGCTAGTGGCGGAATGCTTGGGACTCGCCCCTCTGGCTGGGGACCAGCATAGATGGCGACGTCAGGCACGCGGATGCGGTCAGCCGAGACCTGATGGCGAACTTCGCTGACCGCCCGCAGGGGCAGTCCGCCCCGTCTCAATTCATGGATGATAACGCCCCAGTGCATTTGCATCTCGCCATGATCATATGTCGGCATGCTTCGCTCCACTACCTCACCCGCGACGTATTCGCGATCCGTCCCCTCGTAGGAGGTACCCAGATATCCGTCCAGCGTGACTAGGGTCTTGACAGCCATATTAAGATTGTACTAGCTCAGCACCTCGCGGATCACTTCGCCTGACACGTCGGTCAGCCGCATGTTCCGGCCATTGTAGTTATAAGTCAACCTGGTGTGGTCGAGGCCAAAAAGGTGCAGGATGGTAGCGTGCAAGTCGTTCACCGACTTCTTGTTCTCCACCGCCCGCAAGCCAAACTCGTCGGTAGCACCCACCACGGTGCCTCCTTTGATGCCTCCTCCTCCGAGCCAAACGGTGAAGCCGTAAGGGTTATGGTCGCGGCCATCGAGCCGTTGCGAAATCGGCAGTCGGCCAAATTCGCCGTGCCAGATCAGCAAAGTCGAGTCCCACAGGCCGCGGGACTTGAGGTCGGTGATCAACGCCGCAATCGGCTGATCCGTCTCGCCGCAGTGCATCGTGTGGTTGGCTTTGATGTCCCAGTGGGCGTCCCAGCTTTCCTGGAAATTGCCGCCTCCGGAATACAACTGGACGAAGCGGACACCACGCTCCACTAACCGGCGGGCCATCAGGCATTGACGGCCGAAGTACTGGGTAGGGTTCTCGTCGACGCCGTATAACTTGCGAGTGGCATCGGACTCGCGGCCTAAGTCGACGGCCTCCGGGGCACTTACCTGCATCCGGTAGGCTAATTCATAAGTATTAATGCGGGCTGAGAGTTCACTCTCCTCGGGATAGTGCGACAAATGCTCCTGATTCAGCTTGCCGAGTAAGTCGAGCCACCGCCGTTGCCGCTCCCGGCTGGTATCGCCACGTGGCTTCAAGTCAACGATGGGGTCGCCCGTTGATCGGAACTGCGTTCCTTGAAACGCAGCGGGCATATAACCGTTATTCCAATTCGGAGCCCCGCCGATAGGTCCGCCGCGATGGTCGGTAAAGACGATAAAGGCCGGCAGGTTTTGGTTCTCCGTGCCCAGGCCGTAAGTAAGCCAGGAGCCCATCGAAGGATGCCCGAGTAAGATAGAGCCCGTGTTCATCTGGAAGAGCGCCGGGGCATGGTCGTTCGATAGTGTGTGCATCGAACGAATAAAAGCCAGGCTATCGACATGCTGCGAAACATGCGGGAACAGAGTCGAGACGTCCATGCCGGATTGGCCGTATTTCTTGAACGTCCAAGGAGAAGCCATAATCGCGCCAGGAGTGCCCTGCGATGGCTTCAGATCTTTCTCCGGTAGCGCCTCACCTTGCCGCTGTAACAGCATGGGCTTGGGGTCAAAAGTGTCCACGTGGCTGACGCCGCCATAGCAGAAAATCGAGATCACGCTCTTGATCTTCGCGGGAAAATGGGGCTGCTTGAGTGCGAGCGGATTGTCGCTGGCTTGCAGTAGATTGGCTAGGGCGAGCGAGCCAATGCCGCCGCCGCAGCGGTTAAATAAGTCTCGTCGTGACCAGTAGCGTGGCATAGGTTTATGGGATGTAAGCGAATTCGTTGAGGTTGAAAAGAGTCTGACAGAAATCTACTAGACCGGTCGGATTATCGCGGAAAAAACTCAGCGCCGCGTCGGTCTCTGTCGGTGTCGGCGTACGGCCCAGCGCAAGTTGGAAGGCGTGCCTTACCTGGACATCCGGCATTAGGCCGACCTCGCGTGTCAGCCGCTCGGCGAACTTACGGGACTGTACGTCAACAAAGGAGCCATTCATCATAATCAGTGCTTGAATGGAGGTAGTAGAACGATTACGCCGCGAGCAGGAGGCCACGGTGTCGGGCTTGTCATAGACGTCGAGCATCGGCACGGGAATCGTACGCTTGGTAAATACATAAATGCCCCGCCGCCAGGTAAGCGGGTCATCATCGGACTTGCCCGGCCACTTGCGACCGGAACTGCCCTGCCAAAGGGTCGGGTCGATAAATGGATGGATGCCAGGTCCGCCGAATGTGCGGTCCAGAGTGCCGGCCGTCGCCAGGATCGAGTCCCGCACGATCTCCGCTTCCATGCGTCGCGGGCGTAGTTGGCTCTGATAATAGCGCGAGGTCATGATTTGGCGATGGAGACTCTTGAGGCTCCACCCTTGTTGCATAAATTCGGTAGCTAGCCAGTCGAGTAACTCCTGCTTCTTAACACCGCTACCGCTCTTACCGAAGTTACTCGGCGTATCGACAAAGGCTTCTCCGAAGTGCTGCAGAAAGATACGGTTGACAAAGACGCGAGCCGTTAAGGGGTTTTCGGGAGAGGCGATCCAATCAGCGAGCGTGGTTCTTAACTTCTCTTTGCCAAAGGCGATAGGTAGAAGTGTCGCGGCGCTCACCGTGCCGGGTTGATGATCGGGCGAGTATTTTTTGCCGTTCTTGATTCCCAACGCGGCGGGGTAATCCGCCGGGCGCATCTGGTCGAAAGCGGCCACGGCGGCGACAAGTTGTTTATGCTTGGCTTTCTCGTCCACCGAGAACTGCTTCAAGACGTCTTCGTCGGAAGTCTTGAGGGTTACTTCGACCTGCTTGGCATTGAGTACCTGGCCTTCGGTGCGCTGCGCCGCCGGCGTCTGGACGGCGAGTTTCATATACTCGGGCAAGCTCTCGCGTTTGGCTTCCGTCAAACGGTCACGAGTCGGCTTCATGAAGTCCAACAGGGCTTGCTTGGCGGGTTTCTGTAACTCGTCAATGCGCTTGTTTTCTGCCACGTTGCGGGCAATGGTCTCCGCATCGGCGAGCGGATGGTTGGCGTATTCAGTGTTGTAGAAGACCGCTTGTAACTTGAAATAATCTTTCTGGGGAATGGGGTCGAACTTATGATCGTGGCAACGGGCGCAGCCCACGGTGAGGCCGAGAAACGCACCGCTGGTGGTGGAGATCAGGTCATCGAGTTCATCCAGGCGTGTTTGATCCGTGCGAATATTGGATTCGACGCCATGGCGCAGGTAGCCGGTGGCAATGAGCTGTTCCGGGGATGGTTGCGCGGCTTCGTCGCCCGCTAGTTGCTCACGGATGAACTGGTTATAAGGTTTGTCCGCATTGAGCGAGTTGACAGCATAGTCGCGGAAACGCCAGGCGGTGGGGCGATCCCGGTCAAACTCGTAGCCGGCTGAATCGGCATAGCGCACTAAGTCGAGCCAATGGCGGGCCCAGCGCTCGCCATAGTGGGGCGAAGCCAGTAACTGGTCAATCAGCTTGGGCCATGCTTGCGGGTCCTGGTTGTTGACAAAGGTTTCGATCTGAGCGGGCGTGGGTGGCAAACCAAGTAAGTCGAGATAGGCGCGGCGGGCCAGCGTCCGCTTATCTGCCACCTTGGTCGAGGGATAGAAAACATCAATGGCGTTGCCGCCGTAATCCCGGTGAACCGGCGGAACGAAAGCCCAGTATCTAGGCGCGGGCTGCTTCGCCAAGGCAAGTTCAGGCGCGCCGGCACCGATCCAGCGTTCAATCGTTGCAACTTCGTCCGCTTGCAGTGGGCCAGCGGGTGGCATGGCGGGCTTACGAGCGCCAGATACGACACTATAAAGCAGACTGGCGGCAGCGTTGCCGGGGGCAATAGCCGCGCCCCGGTGCCATGACATCAAGTCGTTCCTACCGTAAAGCCATGCGTAAGGAAGAGGCCATGGAGCAATTAGTCAAGGGCAAGGGCACTCAGTTCGACCCGAAGGTGGTCGATGTATTCTTGGGGATTCTCTTAGAAGAGCCAGGAAGAGACCAAAAAGAAGCTTAGTTATCCCACCGTAGTGGTTATTATTCCCGACGATACAATAATATTTGACGGCACCAGCTTTTGTGGTAGCATATAATAAATAAGTTAAATTTAAACGTATTTTAAGGGTTTGATATGTTCTC
>JAYVUQ010000574.1:0-3725 GCA_043787785.1 Bryobacteraceae bacterium | reverse complement strand
CAGAACCTCTTGGAGCCGGGCCAGTCCGGACGTCGGGTGAACTTCGACACTGAAGCTCCCGGTGGGGTGCTGCCTACGCGCTTGTTGGGGGTCTGCGTTGAAATTGGCGGCGTCCGCGCTTTCATGCTGGATGCCTTTTCCACCCAACTGAATGTGGTGGTGCCAGCGATCACCGGGTCCACTGTGGCCGTCCGGGTGTTGCGCCGCTGCGATCAGGCGGATAGCGTTGCTTCGGAACCAGAAACCGTCCCGGTGGCTGCCGTGGCGCCCGAGTTCCTCTACTCGCGGTTGAACCTTGATGGCCGTAACCCCGTGGCCGCGGTCAATGCGGTTACCGGCGCACTGATCGGCCCGGCAAACCTATCGGGATTTACGCCGGCCCAAGCGGGCGACATCCTCACCATCTATGCCACCGGTTTCGGCGTCACCAATCCGGCCATCGCGCCCGGCGGCACGTCGGCGGGCATCGCTGCCGTATCGGCCAATGTGCGGGTAAGGATCGGGACGGTAAACCTCGCGCCGACGGACATTCTGTACGTGGGTGCCAGCCCCTCGTCGCTCATCTATCAAGTGAACCTGCGCGTGCCCGCCGGCCTGCCGGATGGCAACCTGCCCATGCAGATTTTCTTGAATGACATCGCCTCGCCGGCAAATGCCTACCTGACGATTTCGAGTGGCCCTAGCGCCGCGATCGTCCCGGCGGAAGATGGTTTGCGGGAAATCAATCGGGCCCGTCAGCCGGATCGAGATCGGGTGAAGTAGCCGGGCAAAGACGAACGGTTCATACTGAAGGGAAGTGCCCCAAGCTGATTACTGGACCCGTTCCGCGGTAGATCTTTTTCGCGAACTCAACAGCGGCCCGGAAGGGCTCACGTTGGAGCGTGCCCGGCAACAACTGGCGGCGAGCGGCGCAAACACGCTTGGGGCAGAGTCAAAATCCTCCGGACTCCGCCTCCTGTTGGCGCAGTTCAACAATCCTTTGCTGCTGATCCTGGTGGTAGCCGCCAGCGTTTCCGCCTTCGTCGGCGAATGGGTGGATGCGGGAATCGTCCTGGCTGTGATTCTGGGCAGCGTGGTGTTGAGTTTCCTGCAGGAGTTCTCCGCCACGCGAGCGATGGAACAACTCCGGAAGCGGATCCAAACGCGAGCCAGCGTGCTTCGCGGCGGCCAATCGGTGACGCTGCCGGTGGAAGAACTGGTGCCGGGCGATGTGGTGCTGCTATCGGCCGGCTCTCTCGTTCCGGCCGACGCGATTGTGCTCGAATCGAGCGACTGCTTTGTGAATCAGGCGGTGCTGACTGGGGAGACTTACCCCGCGGAAAAGCGCCCCGGGCCCGTGCCGCCCAATAGCAGCTTGGCCGAACGCACGAACACGGTCTTCCTGGGGACCAGTGTCCGCAGCGGGACGGCCCGGGTGTTGCTGGTGGAGACTGGGGCGCGTACCGAGTTTGGCCAAATCGCTGGCCGGCTGACGTTGCGGCCTCCCGAAACGAGTTTCGAACAGGGCATTCGCCGTTTTGGTTATCTGCTCACCAAGGTGATGGTGGTGCTGGTGATTTCCGTCTTCGCCATCAACGTGTTCGGGCATAAGCCGCCCATCGACTCGCTACTTTTTGCGATCGCCCTGGCCGTCGGATTGACGCCGGAACTGCTGCCCGCCATTCTCAGCATTACCCTCGCTCGCGGCGCGCAACGCATGGCCGAACGCGGGGTAATCGTCAGGCGCCTGAACGCGATCGAGAACTTCGGCAGCATGGACATCCTGTGCACCGACAAAACGGGCACGCTGACGCAGGGCATAGTGAAAATGGACGGCGCAGTGGACTCCGCCGGCCAACCCTCCACCGAGGTATTGCGTCTGGCGTGGCTCAATGCGCGATTCCAAACTGGCTTAGCGAATCCATTGGATGAGGCCATTGTCGCCGCAGGCCAACCTGGCCTTGAAGACGGCTATCGCAAGACCGGTGAAATCCCGTATGACTTTACGCGGAAGCGCCTCAGTGTGGTGGTAGAGAATGCGAATGGACGGCTGCTGATCACCAAGGGTGCCCTCGACAACGTGCTTTCCGTTTGCGGCGCGGCGAGCCCTGAGATTGGTACCCAGTTTGCCGCTTGGAGTGCCAAAGGCATCCGCGTATTGGGCATCGCCACCCGTCAACTCGGCCCCGGGGAAGTGGCGAGCGAGAAGGACCTGACGTTTGCCGGTTTTCTGCTGTTCTTCGATCCGCCCAAACCCGGCGTGGGTGAAGCTCTCGCCGCGCTGGGCGCACTCGGCGTGCAGTTGAAACTCATTACCGGGGACAACCGCTTGGTCGCCGCTCATCTGGCGGACCAAGTGGGACTCAGTTCCACGGACATCCTCACCGGCGCACAGCTAAAGTCGCTCTCCGATGAAGCCCTATGGAATCTCGCGCCGCGGACCTCGCTTTTCGTTGAAGTGGACCCCAACCAAAAAGAGCGCATCATCTTAGCGCTGCAGAAAATGGGCCATACCGTGGGCTACATGGGCGACGGCATCAATGACGCCCCGGCCCTGCATGCGGCCGATGTCGGCATCTCGGTGGATTCGGCCGTGGATGTGGCGAAGGAGTCAGCCGATTTTGTGCTGCTGCAGCCTGACCTCGACGTCCTGCGGCAAGGCATTGAAGAAGGGCGGCGCACCTTTGCGAATACGCTCAAATACATTTTCACCACCACCAGCGCCAACTTCGGCAACATGTTTAGCATGGCTGGCGCGTCCTTGTTTCTGCCGTTTCTGCCGCTGCTGGCGAGCCAGATTCTGCTGAACAATTTTCTTGCGGACATTCCAGGGATGGCGATCGCGGGCGACGATGTCGATCGGGAATGGATCGATCGACCGCACAAATGGGACATCGCTTATGTGCGGAATTTCATGATCGTCTTTGGCTTGGTGAGTTCCGTTTTTGACTTCCTTACTTTCGCGGTGCTGCTGTGGGGTGTCCGCGCCTCGGAACAGGAATTCCATACGGCTTGGTTTGTCGAGAGTTTGCTGACGGAACTCGCCGTGGCCTTGGTGGTGCGGACGCGCATGCCTTTTTATCGCAGTCGTCCCGGCAAGTGGCTGCTGCGATCGACGGTTGCGGTGGCTATGCTTACGATGGCCATCCCCTACCTGCCGGGCAGTCATCGATTGGGCTTCATTCCCCTGCCCATCCCGCTGCTGATGTTGGTGGTGGGGATCACGCTCCTCTACGTGCTGGCGGCGGAACAGGCCAAGCGATACTTTCACCGGCACTATCCGCAACCCGCCTAACGCTCATCGTCAAGAAAGAGACCAAAGTAGTCGCCTCAAAGCTTAGGGTTGTTTGGTACGGCCCAATCCCACACCCGACCGCCCATTTTCTCCATGGCCGGCACGTCTTCCAGTAACAAGAAGCGATCGTGCACCAATTGACGGGCCGCGGCGCCTAACCGGAGCAAGTAATCCGCGCGACTGGTGTAACGTTGATGGACGCTTTGTGGGGGGAATGGCAGGTAGGAGCCGGTCTGCGGTAGCAATCCGCCAGCCGCTCCGATGAAGGGCGTGCGTAAGTTCCAACCCGTGAAGGCTCCCAGCGGTACGGCTACCCAAGGCATCTTCACGCCCACCAAGTCGTTGCCATCGGCATCGGGCTTTGGCACGAGGACGTTGTATTCGGTGCCAGGCTTGGGAGGCTGATGCTCGACGATGCCCTTGGCCAAATAGTCCGGCCCAAAGTCGAGGT
>JAYVUQ010000573.1:0-5452 GCA_043787785.1 Bryobacteraceae bacterium | reverse complement strand
CTTCTTTGAACGCGTCACCGGAGGCAACTATCTGGACATCGAGGTTCGCCGCGAAGACGCGGCGCGCTATGGACTCGCCGTGCGTGAAGTGCAGGATATTGTCGAAGCGGCAATCGGCGGCATGCCGCTCACCACCACCATCGAAGGGCGGGAGCGGTACCCAGTGAGTGTGCGCTACGCTCGCGATTTTCGCGACAGCGTCAGCAGCCTGCAACGAGTGCTTGTGCCCACGATGAACGGGGCGCAGATTCCGCTCGCGCAGGTGGCCGACATCAAGGTGCGAAGCGGCCCGGCGATGATCAAGAACGAAGAGGGTTTCCTGGCAGGCTTTCTGTACGTCGATGTAGCCGGCCGCGACCTGGGCCGCTACGTCGAAGATGCCAAGGCGATGGTGGCGAAGCAAGTGACGCTGCCGCCCGGCTATCAACTGGTGTGGAGCGGCCAGTATGAATATCTGGCTCGCGTGGTTGAACGCCTGTGGATCGTCGTGCCGGTGACGCTGTTCCTGGTCTGGCTGCTGCTCTACATGAACACCGGCTCCCTGGCCAAGACGGCGATCATTCTACTCGCCGTGCCGTTCTCGGCAGTGGGCGCGATTTGGCTGTTGTACTTCCTGAACTACAACATGAGCATCGCGGTTTGGGTGGGGTTAATTGCCTTGCTCGGAGTCGATGCGGAAACGGCAGTCTTCATGTTGCTCTATCTCGATATCGCCTACCACCAACGCCAGGCCGACGGGCGTATGAACAACATGACTGACTTAAAGGAGGCGATTGAAGAAGGAGCTGTGAAGCGGCTGCGGCCCAAGGTGATGACGGTTGCCGTCATGTTTATGGGCTTGGTACCCATCATGTGGTCGACGGGTGCTGGATCGGACGTCATGCGGCGCATCGCGGCACCGATGATCGGCGGAATTTTCACCTCGTTCCTGCTGGAACTCGTGGTGTACCCCGCGATCTATGAACTTTGGAAAGGCTTTGAAGTGCGAAAATTCGCGAAAGCGAATCCCGCGCTGTGATCTGAATCGAGAAAGCCGAATCAAGAAAGGCGAATCAAGAAAGCCGAATCAAGAAAGGTAGAAAGATGAGACGACGAACGATGTTAGTGATGGGTTTAGCGGTAACCGCGTTTGCCCAGCAAGGCACAAAGAAAAAGGAGTATACCCTCCGTGGAAAAGTAGAAGTCGTCAATGTCAGCGGCGGCAACTTGACCGTCAATCACGGCAAAGTCCCAGGCTGGATGGACGCGATGACGATGGCTTACCCGGTGGACAAGCCTGAGGTCCTGAAAAGCATCAAGGCCGGCGACCAGATTCAGGCGACGGTCTACGACGGCGACATGAAGCTGCACCACGTCCAAGTATTGCCGAGCGAGAAGGCAAAGAAGTAAAGGCCCGGCCGGGGGCTGCATCGTGCGGGTCCCTCAGCCGGAGAGGAGATTTCCATGCTACGAACGATCGTTGTATTAGCCGTGGTATCCGCTACTGGCGTGTACGCGGCGGACACCTTTGAGTACCGTGTATTGCGTGACCATCTACCTAAGAAGGAACTTGGGCAACTGCGGATTTCCGAAGCTGGAATCAGCTATCGATCCGATAACGGCAAGACCGCCATTCAGCTCCCTTTGATCGATGTACGCACGGGCGACGTGTCCGATCCAAAGGTGATTCGAATCGAAGTTTACGACCGCGGGAAGAGGCGATTGAGCAGACGCCAAATACATCGTTTCCAACTTCGGGAGGGCGTTCACGGCGAAGCGCTCGCGCTTTTCCTGTCGAAGACGTTGCAGCGGCCAGTCGTCGGCGCGTTCGAGCTTCCGTCAATGCCGATGGCACAGCTACGTGCCTATCATCGGCACCGCGTTGGCGGCTGTCACGGTGTGCTTCACTTCGATCAGGAAGGCATTCGATTTGTGAGTGCTCACCTTGGCGATTCCCGGACCTGGCGGTACACGGAAGTGGAGACGGTGGGCACCATGAATCAATTTCATTTTCGCATCGGCACGCTCGCCGAGACCTTCAATTTCGACCTAAAGGAACGGCTTCCCGACGCCACGTACGACTTGGTGACTCGACGCGTCTACGCCTTACCGTCAACGTCCCTGGTCACATCGAAGGAATAATCCAGAGCCGAGCGGGCATTTAGAAGAAAGGCAGGAAGGCCGAAAATATTGTCGGACCGAATCCGACCACGGTTACGTCTGAATGATTGGTTGAGGTCATAGCTCTTATGACTCAGTCCGGCAAAGGTTCTAGTCTGTTTTCCGGCCTCATGTCGCCAAGTCCGGGCACTACCCTTCCCAAGGGTTGATAATCGTCAGGCCGCAGGTTGCGGAAATCGGTGACGTTGCGGGTGACGATCACTAAGTTGTGTTCGATGGCGGTCGCGCCGATCAGGCCGTCGGCCGTTGCCAATTACCCTTTTGCTTCGCTTCAAATGGAACAAATGATTTCAGAAGCTGTTGGAGCTTGCAAGTGTTGCGCGGCATCGCTTCCACGATCTGCGCCATAAGGCCGCTACTTTGCTCGCCGTTCAGGGCGTTCACTCGAAGGCGATTCAAGCGGTTCTCGGGTGGGACCAAGCGGCGATGATGGACCGCTACACGCATTTCGTCGATGAGATGCGGAAGGAAGCTGCGGACGGAATGGACGCCATTTGAAGCCGGTGGCTGTCAAACTCGCCGGGGTGAAGGCCAACTGGAGGGGAAGTTGTTGAAAATTCTGGAGCCACCCGCGAGAGTCGAACTCGCGACCTACTGATTACGAATCAGTTGCTCTACCAACTGAGCTAGGGTGGCTCGCTCCCCTTAAGAATATCACAGCGAATCCGAGTGTCAGTAGTACCGCAGTACTGATCGCTGCGCCCCAGATGAGGGTGGCGGGACGGAACTCCATCACGACTTTATGGGTGCCTCCGGGGACAGAGAGGCCCCGGAAGGCGTAGTTGGTCGTCCGGATCGGTGCGGATTGGCCATCGATCGTCGCTCGCCAGCCGGGATAGGCGGTTTCCGAGGTCACCAAGTAGGATGGCCCGGTGGCGCGGGTCTCCAGTTCCACGCGGTTTGACGCATAGCTCACCACTCTCACCTCGCCCCCAGCCGATATCGGAGTCGCGGGCCCCTCCACCACCGCCGCCTTCCGCAACCCGTCCTTCTCCGCTACCAAACTGGTCAACAGTTGGCGGCTCAGGGCGACACTGTCCGCCCAGCGGACTTGGTCTACCAGAAAGAACCGGGGCTGGGGCGCGTTGTTGCGGTAGAGGCGGATCCAAAAGTTAGCCGGACTGCGACACCAACCGGCCAGGTCCAGCACGTGGTCCGGCAGACCTTCGCCCTGGGAGGCGAGCAGCCCCACATTGAGAAAGTCGAGCCAGGGCGAATCCGGCCGGTCCACCACCAGATTGCGCTCCCATTCGTTGCCCTTCGTGAACTCTCGCCGCAGCTCCAGAATGCGGAACGGGGCAAATGGATTGTCGCCGCCCGAAGCGGGCAGATTGCGCATGGGAGCCGACATCGAAAAATGAAAGAGCAGATCGATGCTGTCGATGCGCATAGGCGGTTGCTGGCGGTCCAGTTCGGCGTGTAAGTGGTCGACAATGCCCGAAACGCCATCGATCATATTTTCCGCACTCTGCCATTTCCAACTGCCCTGGGCGGTATTCATGGGCCGTCGACTGCCGGCGAACAACAGCTCCCCTGCCAGCGCCAATGAGGCGATCCACTTCCAGCGGTCGCCGGGCAGCCGATGCAGCATCAGCGCCGCCGCCAGGGCTAGGCTCGCACAGAAAACGCTGACAAAGAACTCGGCGTACCAGGCGCCTCGCAGGCTGCGTGGCAGTTGTTCAAAAACAATAGCGAAGCCCGGCACGTGGTTGCCGAAACAGAGCACCAACAGGATCAACGCGAGCCATCCGGCCATCCGGGTGCGCCGGCCCGGCCAGAATATCGCGCCGAGGCATAGGATGAGCGGCAACATGCCGTTGTAGAGATAGAGAAAAGTGAAGTTAAATGAGGCCGTAACTTTGTCGGGGTGGAAGACCCCCAGGGCGTTTGGCCAGAAAATGGCTGGCCAGGCGTCTACGGGCAATCCTCCCCCTTGATACCAATTGACGCGCAGTTTGGCGAAGCTTAAGTTGGCTAACTCGGCCGAGGGGATGATTTGAATGGCGAGGAGCCCCGCGGTGACGGCAAATGCGCATAGTAATTTGGGAAGTAACCAACGGTCCGCCTCACCGATAATCCATAAGCCCAGCGCGAATAAGATTACCGCCGTATAGACGGCATAAGTGACCGCGGTAAATCCACTGAGTAACTCCATTGCCAGCGCGGCAACCAAAACGGCGAACCAGCGGGTATGCCAGCGCGCTCGCAGTTCATAGATGCCAAGCCAGCAAAGAGGTAACCAAGCCGCCCCGCACACTGCCCCCACATGCTGGGCCTGGCTCGCGAAAAAGGCCGAGAGTTGAAAGCCGGTGCCGCCAAATAGGGCAGCGGCGCGGACGACGCCCATGCGGCGCAGGAGCGCATACATGAATAAGCCCGCCAACATCATGTGCAGGGTGTTATACCACTCGAGTAAGTAACCTTCGTTTGACCGGCTGCTGAGATTTCGTGCGATCCACACGCCCCAAGCCGGTGGGTAAAAGGTTTGCGCCTGGATGTCGGCATAGCCGGGATAGCCACAATACATCAGAGAATTCCACAGCGGAAACCGGCCCTCCCGTAGTTCGCGCGCCTGAAAAGTAAATAAGGGCGCGTGATATCCGAAGAGGTCGAAAGGAATGTGAGATTCCGGGTTCACTAACACATGGGAGAAGAAGGCGAATGGCTGCAGGATCAGCAACGCCAGGGGCAAGTAACGCGCGCGCAGGAAGGTCATCAATGCCCGGGGCTTCCCGAAAGATACTGCTGAATGTTGGGAAACAGAAGCGCTTGGATCTCCGGCTTCGCCAAATCCGGCGCGGTGACCAGAGTCGCACCGGAATCAAAGTGCGCGGCTGGAGTTTCGCCCGCCAATTTGCGGCAAATGGCGCGGGTGGATTCGTAACCCATGGCAAATGGATTCTGCACCACCAAGGCATCGATGTAGCCCTGCCGCAGATCGTCCACCAGCGCCTCGGACGCATCGAAAGCCACCAGTTTTACTTGCTTGGCTCCGCGCGTCTTGAGTGCCTGCACGGCACCGGCGGTGGAGCTTTCGTTGTCGGCGAAGATGCCGGCCAATTGCGGATGGGCGGTGAGTAGATTCTCGGTGAGGGCGAGGGCCTTGGCCCGGTCCGCCATGGCAAAGCGCAGGCCCACCATCTCGATGCGCGGATACTTGTCGCGGATTTCGTTGATGAATCCCCGTTCGCGCTCTTCGGTGGCGGCGCTGCCCGGCATAAAGCCTATGATCCCTACTTGTCCCTTTTCTCCAATAACGGAAGCCAGGCGCCGCGCCGCCATGCGGCCACCC
>JAYVUQ010000572.1:0-2178 GCA_043787785.1 Bryobacteraceae bacterium | reverse complement strand
CTGGTCACGCGCATCTTTGTGATAAAAACTGGCATTGACGCTGAAGCGCGAGCCGATGGCTTGCTGTAATCCGACCTCATAGAAGTTCTGCCGCTCGGGAGTAATCAAGCGGATCGCTCCACCCAGAGTGGCGCGGACGTTGGGCGTAACTAATACCCCGGATTCGGGCGCGCTCGACAAAAGTAAGTTCTCATTGGGCGGTGTTTGGTAAGTGCGATTGTAACTGGCGCGTAGAATGGTTTTCTGCGGCCAAAGCTCAAACGATACGCCAACGCGAGGCTGCCATTGTCCTCCATTGACGAGGAAGCGGTACTGGTCATAGCGCAAGCCCGCCGCCACTTGGAAGCGTTTCCATTTGAACTGGTCGTGCAGGAAGCCAGAATAAAGCCCGCCTGTTTCCTGCTTGGCAAAGGTAAAGAGCTTTCCGCCGCGGGAGAGATCGTGGGCGAGAAGCGTGGAAATAAAAGTGTCGCTGGTGGGCTCGTTAAATGCGGGATCGGTAACCCCGAAGTCGAAGCGTTCACGGACAGGGAAGCGTTGCACATCGAGGCCGGCTTTCAATTGATGGGCACCCCGGACCGCCGAGATGCGGTTCCAGACCGTGTAAGTCTCCAGCTTACGATCTTGCCGGGCGGTGACCGGAATATCACCCGGGCTCGGCGTTAAGGTGCCCGTCGCCCCGCGGTAAGAAGCGCGCGTTTCCCAGATGGTGGATGCGTTGAGGGTCCGGGTCCAGCCGAGGCCGATCGAAGCGTCGTTGAGCCCTTGCTTGGCGGCCATGCCGTTGGCTTGCTGCGATCGTAAGTTAGCTAATTCGAAGTTACTCTGGCCGCCCATCAGATTCAACCGTAACTGATCCCGTGGCCCGGCCGACCAATCGAGTCGCGTAAACACGCGGGCGCTGCCGCCACCGTTATGTAAGTTGTCGATGGAGACTTGGTCCAGATAACGGCCCGTCTTCATCAGGTTAGCCGAAGTGCTGAATCCGAAGCCGCGGCGCTCGCCGTGCGCTTGCAGCAAGGTGCCCGCGGTGTCGAAGGGCTCAGCGCCACTCAGCATCCAGGCGCCACCCAAACGGCGGCCGCTGCCCAGCCCGCTCTTGGTGGTCACCTGGGCGACGGCAGCGACTTTGTTACCGAACTCGGCGGGGATATTGCCCGTGAATAACTCGACGGTCTGCACAATGTTGGGGTCGACGGCGTTACCGAAGGCACCGGTAAGTTGGTCAGTGATGGGCATGCCATCGACGACGAAGAGCATTTGGTTGTGCGCCCCGCGCGGATGGATGGCGCCGTTGGCATTTTGGGCGAAGCCTGGGAAAGAGAGCAAGACGGCTTCAAGGCCCCGGTTGCCCACTTGCAATGCCATGCGATCGATGTCTTTTTCACTCATCTGCATCCGGGTACCGGTGTCGCCACCGTCGACGAGCAGCAAGGTCTCGTTCTCGCGCACTTCCAGTTCGGTGCGGTCGGCACCCACTTCAAGGACGATGTCGAGGTGCTGGCCGACATTGGAACGTAGTTCCACCGTCCGACGGACGGCACCAAAGCCCTGGCGCGCAACCTCAAGCTGATAGCTCTGAAGAGGGATGTTGGTGAGCCTGGCGACGCCATCGGGGCCGGCTTGGGTCTGTTTGGTTAAGTTCGCGAGGGCCTGGCTCAGAGTCACCTGGGCGTCGGGGATGGCGGCACCAGCGGGGTCGAGCACCCGCACCGTCAGCGTCGCCGTGTTTTGCGCAGTTGCCATTAGAAGGGAAATCAGTGATAAGCAAATCACCTTAACCATAGTTAAGCAATTCATGTTTCCTATGATACATGCTTTTCGGCTCTGGTAACATTGGCTCTTGAATTTCACACGGCTTTGGAAGTTCGGCGTCCTCATTTTGATCTACTGCCTGGTCGTCTATGGTCTCGCCAAGCCCCCGTCGGTACCGGACGACGGCTGGCGGCTTACCGGCATCTTTCTGGCCACGGTAGCGGGCTTGATGCTCCAACCGATCGCCGGCGGCGCGCTGGTGCTGATCGCGATCACTCTGCTGCCGGTACTCACCAAAATCACGCCCCAAGTGGCGCTCGCCGGCTATGCTGACCCCACCAATTGGCTGGTGCTGGCCGCGTTCTTCATCTCCCGGTCGCTCATCAATACCGGCCTCGCGCGCCGCATCGCCCTCGGCTTTGT
>JAYVUQ010000571.1:0-3328 GCA_043787785.1 Bryobacteraceae bacterium | reverse complement strand
CGCAGCCACCGCCAGCGGACCCGTGCCACCCAAAATTTCGCGCGTCTTCATGCCCTCGCGTGGCTTCAGCAAGGCCGCAAACTTGGGGGTCAGCCGGGCATCGAAAGCCGCCAGCGACTCTGCCGTCCAGTCGGCCGGCTGCTTGCCGTCGCGCGTGCTTTCGAGAACTAGTTTGCCTACCAACTGATGGGAATGATGAAAGGGCAATCCGGCGCGCGAGAGGGCTTCGGCGAGGTCAGTCGCCACTACCCAGCTGTCCTCGGCCGCTTGCTCGGGAATTGCCGGTTTCAGCACCACCGTCGAAGCGACTACGGCTGCCATCTCGAGAGAGCCAACGGTTTGGTAGACCGCGTCGAACAAGGGCTCCTTGTCCTCCTGCAGATCGCGATTGTAAGTGAGCGGTAACCCCTTCACGGTGACAAAGAGCGAACTGTAATCGCCAAAGACACGGCCGCTTTTGCCGCGAATCAGCTCCAGCGAATCGGGGTTCTTCTTTTGCGGCATCAGCGACGAGCCGCTCGTGACGCCGTCGCCCAACTCCATCCAGCCGAACTCCTCGCTCGAGTACAAAATCCAGTCCTCACTCAAGCGGCTCAAATGCAACATAACCAGATTGGCGGCGTGCAGATAGTCGAGGGCGAAGTCACGATCGGCGGAGACGTCCATCGAATTGCGGGTGATCGCGGCAAAGCCCAGGTCGCGCGCGATCGCCTCGCGGTCATGCGGAAAGCCGCTACCCGCCAGCGCGCCAGAGCCTAACGGCATCACGTTCACGCGGGCCCGCGCTTCGCTCATGCGCTCGTAGTCGCGCATAAACATCTCGAAATAGGCCAAGATGTAGTGCGGCCACAGAACCGCCTGGGCGCGCCGCAAGTGGGTATAGCCAGGAATGACGGCGTCAGGGTACCGTTGCGCCAAGTCAAGCAGAGCCTTGAGGAGTGCCGTTAGTTGCAAGCGCGTTTCATCGATCGCCTCGCGCAGCCACAAGCGCACGTCGAGCGAGACTTGCTCATTGCGGCTACGGCCCGTGTGGATCTTGTCCGCCAAACCGCCCACCTTGGCCTTCAGTTGCCGGATTACCAGCGTGTGGACGTCCTCGTCCGTGGCGCCAGAGTAGAACGCGGGCGTCAGGGCCGCGGCACGCAACTCTTCAAAGGCTTTGACTAACTCTTCCCGTTCGCCAGCCGTTAAAATGCCCACGCGTTCCAGCGCCGCGGCAAAGGCTTGCGAGCCCCGGATGTCGACATCCACCAGCTTCTTATCGAAATGCAATGAGCCCGAAAAGCGTGCAAAGACTTCCGAGCTACCTGCCTCAAAACGACCGCCCCACAGCTTCATTGTTCGCGCTGCCCCATCAGCATCAACAGCAGCGCTTTCTGCGCGTGCAGACGATTCTCGGCTTGGTCAAAGACGGCCGAGCGCTCGTGCTCCATCACCGCGTCGGTGGTTTCTTCATTGCGCTTGGCGGGCAAACAGTGGAGAAAGATGGCGTCCGCGCGCGCCTGCAAGAACAGCTCTTCGTTCACCCGATAGGGGGCGAAATCGCGCGTGCGCTGCTCATAGTTGGCCTCTTCGCCCATGCTGAACCAGACGTCCGTATAGACGGCGTGCGCTTGCTTCACCGCGGCGGAGGGATCGTCAGTAATCACTACCTTCGAGTCCGTCGCCAGGCTCTCGGCGGCACGCACAATCTCCGGCTTCGGTTGATAGCCGCGCGGCGCGGCCACGGTGATGTCGACACCGAGTCGCGCACAGGTAATCAGCAGCGAGTGCGCCACATTGAAGCCATCGCCGACGAAGGCCAGCTTCAAGCCTTTTAGAGAGCCGAAACGCTCGCGCATGGTGTAAAGGTCAGCCAAGGCTTGGCAGGGATGATAACGGTCACTCAGCGCGTTGATCACCGGTACGCGCGAATAGCGGGCCAGTTCCTCCACCGTCTCCTGATAGAAGGTCCGCGCGACGATGCCATCACACCAGCGCTCCACGTTGCGCGCCACGTCCTTCACGGGTTCCCGTTCACCGATGCGGCCCACCTGCACCACGACGTCGCCGCCGAGTTGCTTGATGGCCAACTCAAAAGTGAAGCGGGTCCGCAGCGAAGGTTTCTCGAAAAGCAGGCCCAGATAGAGGGATTGCAGCGCATGGCGATAGTCATCCGGGCGCGACTTTACCTGCTCAGTCAGTTCCATCAGTTGCTCGGCCTCAAGATTCGTAAGATCGAGGTCGCTGCGCAGGTTTTTTGACGCGATCCGTGGCCAGGTTACAGTATTCATGGTTTAGGCAAGTGAATGATTATTCACCAAACTGCATAGTTACACAGGGGGCGGGGGTGGGTCAAGCGGGTTGGCTATACTCGGCTTATGCTGCTCCGCCGTGATTTTGGCCGGCTCGCTGGGCTGGCCGCAATGAGTGAGAACCTAATGGCGAAAGCGACGCCTCGCGTGGCAGCCATTGTCACCGAATATCGACACTGGTCACATGCGGATGTCATCGTGGGCCGCTTGCTGGGCGGCAATTCGGCCAATGGCGTTTGGCAAGCGCCGCGCACCCGGGTAGTGTCGCTTTATACTGACCAGGTCCCCGCCAACGATATGTCGCGCGACCTCGCCGCCCGTCATGGCTTTCGTATCTTCCCCACCATTGGCGAAGCGCTCTGCGATGGGGGTGAGAAACTCGCCGTCGACGCGATCGTCCTGGTGGGCGAACATGGCAACTACCCCATCAATGACCTCGGCCAGCACCTCTACCCGCGCTCTGAACTCTTCCACCAAATCCTCGACGTCATCGAGAGTACTGGCCGCCCGGTGCCCGTCTTCACCGACAAGCATCTCTCTTACGCGTGGCAGAAAGCGAAGGCCATGTATGACCGCGCGCAAAAACTACGCGTTCCCTTGATGGCTGGTTCCTCCATCCCGGTTAGCATTCGCGAACCCATGCTGCAATATGCCTTAAGCGCCAAGGTCCAAGCCGGGCTCGCCCTGGGCTACGGGCCGGTGGATGCCTATGGATTCCATACGCTCGAGGTGCTCCAGTGCATGGTGGAACGCCGCCATGAGACCGGGGTGAAGAGCGTGCAAATGCTGACTGGCCCGGCCGTCTGGGCCTGGCATGACTCCCCGGCGGGTGCTTTCAGCAGGCCGCTGCTCGAAGCGGCCATCGCCGTCGCTCCGACCAACACGAAGCGACCGGCGAAGGAGGCCAAGGACCCGGTCGCCTTTGTCGTCAACTATCGCGACGGATTGCCTGGCGTCGCCTATCTGCTCGATGGCATCGTCAGCGATTGGTCCTTCGCCGGGCAAGCCGAGGGCAAAATCCAGTCCACCGCCTT
>JAYVUQ010000570.1:0-8697 GCA_043787785.1 Bryobacteraceae bacterium | reverse complement strand
GCCAGGCATGACTCGGTGCCAGGCATGACTCGGTGCCAGAGGCATGACTCGGTGCCAGGCATGACTCGGTGGTGAGGCATGACTCGGTGGTGAGGCATGCTAAAATCACTGCCATGCCGAGTCCCGCCGCCGCCAGCGTCCATACCCTCATTGAAGCCTGGAAACTGATGGTCGGTCGCTTGCCCAGCGGCACCTTCGAACACACCAACGGGCTAGCGACAATCCTTGGCCACGTTGCCCTGCCCTTCCTCAATCTGTCCGCGCACGATCGCCCGCTGCCTGACGCCGCCGCGGTCCGCCAACTCCTCACCGAAGCGCAAGAAAAGTCCGCCGTCTGCGCCTTCCCCTCCATGTATGCGCTGTGCCTCGATCTCGCCCCCAAAGACTGGCAGGCCGCCGCCGCGGAATTAGGCCTGGTCCCCACCATGCAACTCACCGGTATGGAAGCGAACGAGATCCTTCCTCCGCGCCGCCCCGCGCCCGCCCTCGAACTCCGCCGAGTCTCCGACGAAGCCACGGCCCGCGATCTCGCCAAAATCAATGCGCACGCCTACACCATGCCGGAAGATGCCTTCGAGTGCATCTGCAATCTTCATCTTTGGCACGAAGATAGTTACGGCTACGTCGGCTATGTCGATGGCCAACCCGTCACCGCCGCCGCCGCCCTCCCCGTCGACAATTCCGTCTACATCGCCCTCGTCGCCACTGAGCCCGGTCAGCACGGTAAGGGCTACGCCGACACCGTGATGCGTCACGCCATCGCCGAAGGGCAAAAGTCCATGGGCGTCACCCGGACCACCCTCCACGCCTCCGATATGGGTGCCCCGGTCTACCGCGCGATGGGCTACCATCCCACCGCCCAATTCACGATCCTCATGAGCGCCCACTAGCATCCTGGTACCGCAGACCCCTACCAAGCCCGCGACCATCGCGGACCATCCTTGCCCGTCGCTTCCCGCAAGCTGCCACTCACCCCAGCCGCCAACTCGAGCTTGCGCCCAAACAACCACAGTAAGTCCGACAGCCGGTTGAGGTATTTCAGAATGTTCGGCTCCACTGGCTCGCCCGACTCAATCAGCCGCACGACGTGCCGCTCCGCCCGTCGGCAAATAGTGCGCGCCATATCGTAAACCGCGGCAGCAGGGTGTTCACCGGAAACTGACCAGTCCGCAAGTAAGCCTTCAATGGACTCAATCTCATGCACCTGCTCCGTCAGCCGGTCCACCATTTCCTCGGGCACCGGCACCTGCGGCTTCTTGCTTTCCGGAGGCGTCGCCAGCCCGGACCCGATGCGAAACAGCTCGCGTTGAATCAGCTTCGTCCGCTCCCGCATTTCCGCATCGTCGCAAATGGAACGCGCAAAACCCAGCGTCGAGATCAATTCATCGACGGTGCCATAAGTCTCCACCCGCAAGGAACTCTTCGAGACTCGAATGCCCCCCGCCAGCCCCGTCTCACCACCATCGCCACGCTTCGTTGCTATGCTCATGCCACCAGTTTACTGGCCAAAGGGAATTTCGTAATAATAAAGTTCCTTATTCGTCGATGGCTCAAAGATCCCCGTCAGGTACAGCTTCGACGAGGTCGTGTGCCGCGTTTGAAAGTAGAAAAAACCATGCGCCGTCTCGCCCGGCGCGATCACCTTCGCCGCCCACGCGCGCGCTTCGATCTCTGGTCCGTTGAAGGGGTTCTTCTTGGTGCGGCGCGGAATCGGCAGCGGGCGCGGGCCGAGATTCGGCTTGGTAGGCCCCACGCGCGAAAGTAAATCTGGATAAGGAGTGTGGTCGATTTTGCCCATGCCGGGCTGGATGTATTGGATAGCCATCTGGTCGACGCGAATGGCTTGGGCGCGTGTATTTTGGATGATCACGAGTACGGGCAACACCCCATATTGATTGGGGTTCAGCTTACCGAAAGCCTTCTGCGTCAGAGCCTCGGTATCGAAGGCTTGGGCGGCAATGGTCACCCCGTCCAGCTTCTGTTTGAACTCGTAAGCATCCACCGCCCCGGGCTTAAACGGCCCATCTTTATCGAGGGCCATCAACGCCAGGGTCAGCGAGGCCAGTAAAATACAGGTCTTGGCCAATCGTATTGCGGTCCGTTTCATGTTCTTCCTCTATCGGGCACTCGGCACGCTCGCGCTGCCGCTGCTTCTAGTGTATTGGCTGAACCGCATTTTGCGGAACCGGGCCTATCGAAAGCACCTCGGGGAGCGCTTCGGCAGCCTTCCCTTTCGGCGGACGCAGCGCGGGGGCCTTTGGTTGCATGCCGTCTCCGTGGGCGAGGTGCTTTCGTCCATGGAGATGATTCGCCAACTCAAGCTGACCTTGCCCGGGACGCCGATTTATCTTTCGGTCAGTACGCTCGCCGGCCGCGACATCGCTCAGCAGCGCCTCACCGGACTCGCCGACCATATCTTTTACGCGCCCCTTGACCTCTGCTGGGCCGTCCGCCGCACCCTGCGCCACCTGGATCCCCTAGCCGTCATCATCTTTGAGACCGAAATCTGGCCCAACCTCTGGCGCGAAACCAAGCGCCGCGGCGCCGGCCTCATCGTCCTCAACGGCCGCATATCGGACCGCGCCTGGCCCCGCTACCAGAAATTCTGGTGGGCCTTCCGGCCCGTGCTCGCCGCCGCCGACCGCATCCTCGCCCAAAGCGAGCCGGACGCCGAGCGCTACCGGTACCTGCTCGGCCTTAACTTATCCCCTAACGATGACCATGACGCCGTCCAAAGCGTCGGCAACCTCAAGTACGACGCCACCCCGCCCGAACCCGCCGCCGCCGTCAGCCAATGGGTACGCCACTTAAGCCCCAGCGCCGTCTGGATCGCCGCCAGCACCATGCCGCCTTTAGAAGAAGGAGATATCGACGAAGACGATGCCGTGATCGCCGCCTACCAGCAGTTGGCCGCAAATCCTGGCTTGCTTCTCATTCTCGCGCCCCGCCACCCAGCGCGCTTTGAATTGGCCGCCACCAAGCTTCGCACCGCCGGCATCCCCTTTGTCCGCCGTTCCGCCCTCGGCCCTCTCACGCTGCCCGGCGTCCTCCTGCTGGACACGATGGGCGAATTAAGTGGCACCTTCGCACTCACCGATGTGGTCTTCATGGGGGGCACGCTCGCCCTCCGTGGTGGGCACAACGTCCTCGAGCCCGCTTACTTCGGACGCCCGATCATCGTGGGCCCGCACAACCAGAATTTCGCCGCCATCGTTAACCAATTCCTGGCCGAAGGCGCACTCCGCCAGATCTCCTCCGCCGCTGAACTGGCCTCCACCGTCGCCGAGTTGCTCACCCAGCCCGGCGACTATGGCACCCGCGCCCAAACCGCTGCCGCCCGCGAGCGCGGCGCGACGGCGAGGGCCATCAAGGCGGTGCTCGACGTGATTGACCACTCTCTCACCCATGAGCCCAGCTTCTGGTGGCTCACCCCCCTGGAGTGGCTCTGGTGGGCCGGCGTTACTGTTGACCGAACTTTGCGAGGGCGGGGACATCGGCTCGCCGCCCCCACCGTCAGCCTGGGCAACATTACCTACGGTGGTGCCGGCAAAACGCCGCTCACCCTCTGGCTGGCCGAGCGCCTTCCCCGCTCCGCCGTCCTTACCCGCGGCTATGGGCGTCAACAGCGTGAAACACTCGCCCTGCCTCCCGGTGCCAGTGCCTCGATCGAAGCCACCGGCGACGAGGCCCAAATCTTCCTCCGCTCCGGCCGCGTCGCCGTCGGCATTGGTGCCGATCGCCGCGCCGCCGCCCAAGCCCTCAGCCACATCTTCGCCGCCGAGGCATTCCTTTTGGACGATGGCTTCCAGCACTGGCCGCTGGCCCGCGATTTCGACATCGTCCTGATCGACACGCAGGATCCCTTCGGTGGCGGCCGCTTGCTGCCCGTTGGCCGCCTCCGCGAACCCCTCTCCGCCCTCAGCCGCGCCGGCTTTGTGGTGCTGACCCGTACCCAATCCGCCCGCCGTTACACCCAGCTTCTGGAACGCATTCGCCAGGAGAACACCCGCGCTCCTATCGTCCGCGCCAGCATTCGGCCCCTCACCTGGATGCGGGGCGAAGAAGCGGTAAACCTGCCGCCCGGCCGCTATGCCGCGTTTTGCGGCTTGGCCAACCCCGGCAGCTTCCGAGCCTCCCTTGCCGCCCTGGGCTGGCAGACGGTCTCCTTCAACGCTTTTCCCGACCACCATCGCTATCAGCCCAACGACCTGGAACCCCTCACCGCCAATGCGCCCGATGGCCTCCTCACCACGGAGAAGGATTGGGTTAAGGTTTCCGCCTTAGGCCTCGCCGCGCCCGTGTATTGGCTCAAAGTGCAACTCGATGTTGCTGAAGGCGAAGAGTTATTGCGCCTCATCCGCGCCGCGCGCCGCCCCGCTTCCTGTTAACATTCCCCACCCTCATTCTTGGGTACTCGCGTAAATTTCTGTAGTACCTCTGGCCACCGCTCCAGTACCAGATGTTTTACTTAGGGTCACTCTGTAAACACCTAATTTACGGTTTGTTTACTGCTCAGTTTGGTTATTTCCTCGTGAACCATGACATGATCTTAAAAACGCGATACACATGTCTGTCGTAATCTCTTTTGCCGATACAGGAAATATTCATGCGCTTGCTCTCTCTTCCTCTGTTCTGCCTGCTTTTCACTTCACTGTTTTCCACATCACTGTGGGCCAGCCGCAACGGTGACCTTCGCGAAGACACTCAAGCTGCGTCCAGCATTGTCGTCGGCGAAGTAACCGGGAGCCGTAGCTATTACGGCACCGATGGTGAAATTTACACCGACGTTACCATTAAGGTAAGCGCCTCGCTGAAGGAAACCGCTCGTAAATCCAGCCGGATTCGCTCGTTCACGGTGAAGGGCGGCAGCGTCGGCGATACCCAGGTAATGTTCACCGACGTACCGTCCTTTGAGTTAGACGAGGCGGTAGTCCTGTTCCTCGACAATGACCAGGCCACCGGGAAATACACGCTCCGCGGCGGCTGGGTGCCCGAGCTAGATAGTTCCACCGCCAAAGTGCTCGACACTATTGAAGAGACCCTGCGCGACCAGGACCAGCCCATCGTCGAGGTGGAGCGCCAACGCGCCCGCGCTTTCCTTTCGGAACTCGCGACGGCCACGCCAGCGCCCGATGCTGGCTGCTACGCATTGATTGGCCCAAAGTGGTCCGACTCTTTGGCCACCTACAAGATCGGGACCACGATTCCCACCGAGTGGAAGGCGTCGCTCGAGAACGCCTCCGGCAGTTGGAACCAGGCCGGCACTGTATTCTTGTTCAAGCCCGACGCGGCCAGCGCCAATGAGTTTGTGATGGGCGCGCTCTCCGCCTCCACGTTGGCCTCCACGCGCATTGAATACGATTCCACCAACCGCATGCGCCGCTTCACGATGACCTTCAATACCGCCTTTACCTGGTCGACATCCGGCGAGGCGGGTAAGTTCGACGTGGAGAATGTAACGGCGCACGAGCTTGGCCATGCCCTGGGTCTGAATCACCCGTCCGCCAGCGGCTGTGGTGAACAGACCATGTGGGCTTCGGCCGGGGCGGCGGAGACCAAAAAACGGACGCTCGAAAATGGCGACAAGGCTGGCATCGGCGCGATTTATGCCGCCGCCACCATCACGCCCACCCCCACGCCTACTCCCACCCCGGCCCCCGCCCCGCCACCCGTCGCCGGAGCCGTGCTCACCGGCGCATTCATCTTTCCGCAGGCGCCGAAGGCTGGACAGTCATTCACTCTTTGGCTGACGGGTTCGGCGATCACGTCGGCCACCGCGCAGATCGTGATCGCGGGCCCCTCCTGCCCGGTCACCTGTGTATTGAACCCTAGCTACCGCTCCACCACCCTGTTGTCGGCCAACACCACGCTGGCCACCAAGGGCGCACACACCATCGCCATCCGGAACGGGCCCACGGGCACGCTATCCGCCACCCGGCCGCTGACCATTCAGTAAGCCAGCAATTCAGTAAGCAAGCAGGGGTGAGCGATTTCGGGTTATCCTAGTACTTCACCCCTTGATCTCAGTCCAAAACGTTTCCATGCGCTTCGGCGCCAAAGTCCTCTTTGAGGATGTTACAACCTCGTTCTTAACCGGCCGCCGCTACGCGCTCACCGGTCCGAACGGGGCCGGCAAATCTACGTTCATGCGCATCCTAACCGGTGACGAGGAGCCCACCAAGGGCCTCGTCACCCGTCCGCGCAAGTTCGGCATTCTCCGCCAGGATCAATTTGCCTTCGATTCGTTCCGGGTGCTCGACACCGTAATCATGGGTAACAAGCCCCTGTGGCAAGCCCTTGAGGAACGTGAGGTGCTCTATAACAAAGACCCTAACGCGCTCACCGACGAAGATGGTATGCGCATGGGCGAGTTAGAGGGTATTGTCGGCGAAGAGGGCGGCTACGAAGCCGAAAGCGATGCCGCGATTCTTTTGGATGGCTTGGGGCTGGACGACTCGCTTCACCTGCGCCAGATGGGCGAGTTACAAGGCGGCCAAAAGGTGCGCGTCCTGCTGGCGCAAGCCCTCTTCGGCAATCCCGGCGCCCTGTTGCTCGACGAACCCACCAACCACCTCGACCTCGACAGTGTCCATTGGCTCGAAGAGTATTTAGGCAAGTACGAAGGCACGCTGATCGTCATTTCGCACGATCGCCACTTTCTGAACAACGTCTGCAACTACGTCGCCGACATCGACTACAACACCATCATCACCTACACCGGCGGTTACGACGACATGGTGATGGCCAAGACGCAGATCCGTTCGCGCGTTGAGGCCGACAACGCTCAGCGCGAAAAGAAGATCGCCCAGTTGAACGAGTTTATCGCCCGCTTTGCCGCCGGTACCCGCTCCTCGCAGACCACCTCGCGCAAAAAAGAAGTCGAGCGCCTCCAAACCTCAGACCTCGCTCGATCCAACATCGCCCGCCCCTACATCAAGTTTGAGCAAAAGCGCCCCTCCGGCAAGCATGTCCTCGAAGTAAAGGGCCTCTCGAAGAGCTACGACGGCCTCAAGGTCTTTGAGGACTTCACCGCCAGCGTCACCCGCGGCGAGAAAATCGCCATCATGGGCCGCAACGGCGCCGGCAAAACCACCCTCCTGCGGGCGCTGCTCTCGAGCGCCAACAACGCCGAGGCACAATCAGAAGGTGAACTCGAACTTACCGCCGGCTCCTCCGAGTGGGGTCACGAAGCCGCCCCAGGCTATTTCTCCCAGGACCACAAACGCTCCATCCAACCGGGTAACAACACGCTCGAATGGCTGCACAACATCGACCCGCAAGCCGGTGAGCAGGCCCTGCGTGGCTTGCTGGGCCAGATGCTCTTCATCCGCGAAGAGGCCTTGAAGCCCACCTCCGCCTTAAGCGGTGGCGAAGCCGCCCGCCTGATTTTCTGCCGCCTGATGCTGCAGCAACCCAACATCCTCCTGCTGGACGAACCCACCAACCACTTAGACCTCGAAAGCATCAACGCCTTAAACGTCGCCCTCCAGAAGTACGAAGGCACCGTTTTCTTTGTCACCCACGACGAGGACTTGCTCGACGAAGTCGCGACCCGCATTTGGCATGTGCATGGCGGACAGATCGAGGACTTTAAGGGTCCCTACGCGGAGTACACGGCCTCCACGCTCGCCGCGAAAAGTTAGCTCGAGCCTACAAAAATGGAAAGAGGGCGAGAGGATCATCCTCTCGCCCTTTTGCCGTTCTCCGGTAGCCACTATTCAGGCTTCGAATAGTAATAGCTGTGATAGTACGTGTACTTCGAGTAAAGTTCACCGCGGCGCGCGCCATTGGCGATGATGCCAAGCATATTGTTCTGGCACAAAGACTGCATGGCCCGCGTGACGGAGTCGATGGTGGTGTGTCCCAGCCGGACCACCAGCACCGTGCCATCGGACATCGTCGACAGCAAGTTCGCGTCGGCCGCAAACAGTAAGGGCGGGCTATCCAAAACCACCCAACTGAAGAGCTTCGGCAGCATGTCGAGCAACTGTTTCACTTCCCGCAGATTCAGCAGTTCCAGCGGATTGATCACCGCTTCGCCGGCCGGCATGATGTAGAGGTTGGTGCCCGCCACCCGCTTAATCACTTCTTCCAATGTCGCCTTGCCCATCAGGTAGTCGGTGATGCCGGGGGTACGGTCCACCTGAAACAGGTGATGGACAATCGGTCGCCGGAAGTCAAAGTCGCACAGCAAAGTGTTGTTGCCCGCCAAATGAGACTGGGCAAGCGCCAAATTGACTGCCGCGAGACTCTTGCCTTCGGCGGGCGACGGCGAAGTCACCACAATCGAGTGGATCGGCTGCAGGCTCTGCATGTGGTTGAGCCGGGTCCGCAAAGTGCGGAACTCCTCAGTGGGCGCTTCGTGAGGCCGCGCCGCGTCGATCAGATGCGCTTCGGGAGCCGGGTTAAAGGGCACTTCCTGAACTTTCTCCAGCAAACCGGCCAGCATGGATGTTTGCTCAGCCGATAGCGAAGTGTCTAGCATTACGGACCGCCGCGTGCCATCCATCGGGGCCACCGCGGTAGGGCTAAAGCTCCCCGCTTGCTCGGCGCGCCGTAGCGCATCGTGAACTCGACTCATGATTCCTCCGTTGTTGATCTCTTGATCATGCGACTTATCTAGTTAGGTTTTGTTAGCGAAATAGAAAACCACGGATCCGGCCATAATCAGGATCCCGGCTAAGCAAGCGGTCGACC
>JAYVUQ010000569.1:0-5923 GCA_043787785.1 Bryobacteraceae bacterium | reverse complement strand
GCCTTCTAGCGCCGGAGTCGCCGTAAGTAGATCCTTGACGTAGATCAGCGCCGTACCCTCGTCGCCATACTCGCGGATTCCGCCGGACAAAACAAAGCCACGCGTGCGTAGCAGTTCCTGCATCGCCAGCTCAGATTGTGGCACGGTAATGTAAAGCCGCGGCGACGAGCAGGCGGCACTAAAGTAGTCCACTAACGCCCGCCCAATGCCGCGCCGCCGGAACCCCGGCCACACGAAGACGTGGTGAATTACGCCGTAGCCGTGAAATTGATAGTTGAAGACGCCGTAGGCCACCAGCGTCTCGTCGAAGAAGGCGACCCAACAGCGGCCGTCTTCAATGGCGCTAGCGACAAAGTCGCGCTGGCGGTAATCGGCCATGGCATCCGGGTCCAGATGGCACAGCGATTCCAAGTCGGCTGGCTCGGCCGGGACAATCGTACAACTGGCGGGCCAGGCCCGCTCGTGGGGGGAGGTAGTTTGTAAAGTCATCGTGTTTTGTTATTCCGTCATCTCCTCGGGTGCGGCAGCTCAGTGTTTGGGCCGACCGATGTCGCGCCAAGCTACAAACGGGGCCTAAAAAGTAAAGACCGCGAGCTGTTCCATTTAGTAGTCGCTTTACGCCCCCAGTTTTCTCCATTATTTTTATTATTTTTACGATGTGTTGCAATATACCGCAAATTCAATCGCCAAAATGTGGCGAGCCATCTATCTCGAACCTAAACGGTTGCCTGGCTCGGCAGCTCGCGGCATAGGTATATCATGGCTTGGTGCAACGCCGACATTTTCTGCAAACCCTCGCCACCGCTACTGTTTCTGCCCCTGCGTTCGCCGCGGCCAAACGACCCAACATCATCATCATGATGGCCGACGACATGGGCTTCAGCGACTTGGGCTGCTATGGCAGCGAAATCCGGACGCCCAACATCGACGCTCTCGCCACTGGCGGCATACGCTTCACCCAGTTCTACAATGGTGCCCGCTGCTGCCCCACCCGCGCCAGCCTGCTTACCGGGCTGTACGCACATCAGGCCGCCATCGGACACATGGTGGGCGACTATCACCAGCCTGGCTACCGCGGCGACTTGAGTAAAGAGGCCGTCACCATTGCCGAGGTGCTGCGCGCTTCTGGTTACCGCACGGCCGCGAGCGGCAAATGGCACGTGACGCCGGCGAACGAGAAGAAGCACAACTGGCCCCTGCAACGCGGCTTTGAGCGCTACTTCGGCACCATCCACGGCGCGGGTAGCTATTATGATCCCGCGACGCTGGTGTCGGGAAATGAATACATCAAGCCTGAGGGCGAAAATTTCTTTTACACAGACGCAATCGGCGCCCACGCCGCCCAGTTCATCGACGAATTCGCCGGGCAGCCCTTCTTTTTGTATGTGCCTTTCACCTCGCCGCATTGGCCGCTGCACGCGATCGAGAGCGACATCGCCAAGTACCAAGGACGTTACAACGGCGGCTGGAATGCCTTGCGCGAAGAACGCCACGCGCGGCAAGTGAAGATGGGCGTCGTCGATCAGCGCTGGCCCCTGACGCCGCGAGACGCGACTGTGCCGACTTGGGCCGATGCCCCCAACAAAGAATGGGAACAACGGCGCATGGAGGTGTACGCGGCGCAAATCAGCCGCATGGATGAGAACGTCGGCAAGATCATGGCCAAGTTGAAAGAGAAGCGTGTCGATCAGGACACGCTCGTCCTCTTCCTCGCCGACAACGGCGGTTGCGCCGAAGAGATTGCGCGGGCCTTGACGCCCAACCCCAGCATCCCCATGAAGGCGCCTGATGGCCGGCCCGTCCGCCGCGGCAACATCCCGGAGATCACGCCCGGCCCCCCCGACACCTACCAGAGCTACGGCATCGGCTGGGCGAACGCGAGCAATACACCCTTCCGCACCTATAAGCATTGGGTACACGAAGGCGGCATCTCCTCGCCGCTGATCGCCCATTGGCCAGCCCGCATCACGAAGCGCAACACGATTAACGCTTCGCCCGCCCACTTGATCGATCTGATGGCCACCTGCGCCGACGTCGCTGGCGCCCCTTATCCAAAGACCTTCGCTAGCAACCAGATTCAACCCCTGGAGGGCCTCAGCTTGCGGCCCGTCTGGGAGACGGGCAAGCGCGCCGGGCACGCTGAGATCTTCTGGGAGCATGAGGGTAATCGAGCCGTGCGGCAAGGCAAGTGGAAATTAGTGGCGAAACACAGCGAGCCTTGGGAGCTGTACGACATGGAAGCGGACCGCAGTGAGTTGCGCAATCTGGCTTCGTCGCAAGCCGCCAAGATGGCCGAGCTCACCGCAAAATACGCGGCCTGGGCCAAGCGCGCAAAAGTTGAGCCGTGGCCGGTTGCCCAATAGCGATATATTAGGCGGATGCCTGTTTCTCTCGCTGGTGAGCGAGTTCTCATTGTTGGTGCGTCCAGCGGCGTCGGCCGCGCGGCGGCCGTCTTATTTGCCCGTGCGGGCGCCAAGGTGTTTGTGACGGCGCGCCGCGCCGATCGCCTGAAGGAGTTATCCACCCAATTGGCCGCCGAAGGCTTCGCCATCGGCGCCATGGCGGCCGACGCCAGCCAGGTTCCCGAAGTGGAAGCCATGGTGAATGCGGCGCGGGCATTTCTAGGCGGCGTCGACATCCTGGTCCACTCCACCGGCACCAACACGCCCGATCGCAACCTGAAGCGATTAAACATCGACATCTGGAACCATATGATCGGCGTGAACCTCAACGCCGCGTACTACGTGACGCAAGCCCTGTTGCCGGCGATGCGCGAAGCGCGTAAGGGTCATTTGATCTATGTCTCGTCGGTGTCTGGCAAGTACCCGGACGTCTCTGGCGCCTCCTATCAGGCGGCCAAGCGCGGCCTGGTCGGCTTCACCCATGCGATTCGCGTGGAGGAGAAAGAGAACGAGATCCGCACCTGCGTCGTGTGTCCCGGCCTGATCGATACCGAGTTGATGGAGAAGCGCCCGGTGAAGCCCTCTGCCGAGCAATTGGCGCGCGCGCTTAAGGCCGAGGATGTAGCCGAGATCATTCTGGACGTGGCCAAACTGCCGGCCCACGTGACGATTCCAGAACTCGACATCGTTCCGACCACGATTTGAGTCGAGGCGGTGGGCTATTTCTCGAGTAGGAAATTGCCAATTACCATGGAGTCGATGCCGCTTGAGTAGAAGCTGCGGACGGCGTCGCGGGGGCTGCAGACGATGGGGTCGCCGAATAAGTTGAACGACGTGTTATATAACACCGGCAGGCCTAACCCTTTTCCCGCTTCGAGTAATAGTCGGTGATAGAGCGGGTTCTCGTCCCGGCTCACCGTGTGCAGGCGGATCCAGCCGTCGCCCAAAATGGCGCTGGCGAAGCGCTCGCGGTGGGCGGGCTTCACCCGGCTCATCGTGGCTAAATGACCGGCATTCTCGCCTACTTCGAAATACTCGCTGGCTAACTCTGCCGGCACCGAAGCGGCGAATTTCCGGTAGGAATCACGGTGCTTGATAAATTGATTCAGGTTTTCAGTCGCGTACGGGTCAAGCGGTGAGGCCAGAATACTGCGGTAGCCCAGCGCGCGCGGGCCAAACTCCATGCGGCCCTGCATCCAAGCGACGATCTGGTCATCCTCTAGTAAGCCGACAACATTCGAAATCATCTCGTTTGAAGTAGCCAGCAGGCGGAAACCCAACTTACAATTCTCCACCACCTTCTTGATCTCTTCCGCCGTATAGCTGGAGCCGAGCGAGAGCGTCGGAAAAGCGATGCGGCGGGGCTCGCGCAACACCTCGTGCCAGGCATGGGCCGCTGCGCCAAGCGCGGTGCCCGAGTTGCCGGCGGCGGGTTGGACGAAGACGTGTTTCCAGTTACCGCTGTTTTCGAGGGCCGCGACCACCATGGCGTTCAGGAAGAGTCCGCCGGCGAGGCAGAGGTTTTCGCCTTTACCCGCCAGACGAACCACCGTTTCTTCGACGACGCGCTGCAAGGACGCGGCTAAGTCGACGGGTTCAAAATTCCGGAAAGCGTGAATCTTATCCAAATCCAAGCGCGCCCAATTTCCCGCAGTGGACTCAATCAGGGCCGCTATCTCCGCGTGGTGCCGGGGCTCGCCCAAGGCCGACATCCACTGGACAATGTGCTCGTCGGCGTTGGGTTCAAAGCCGATCATGCGTGTCACCCGGCTGTAGAGCTCGCCTAGCGAATCGGGAAAGATCGCTTCCTGGTTCAGCGTAAGTGAAGTGCCCTGCGCGCTCCACAGTGCGCCACAGCGCGAATCGCCCTTGCGGTCGAGAGTGAGTACGGTGGCCCGTTCAAAGCCCGACAGATAATAAGCCGAAGCGGCGTGCGCGCGATGATGCTCCACCAGGGCAATGCGCGCCTGCGGAAAACGATTGCGTAAGTCTATGTGGAGCTGGGTATTGAAGGGACGTGCGATCGCGATCCAGCCGATGTCCTTCGCGTGGGCGCCGGCTAACTGCAGGCAACCGGCCATGGCGCCCTCGGGCAAACCACTCGGCGGACCATGGCGAAGCTTCTCTTCCTCCAAGGCTCCCACTAACTCACCATCGCGCAGAATGGCGCAGGCGGCGTCGCTCTCGAGTCCACCAATTCCTAAGATCATCATGTTCGTTAAACCTTCTTCAACCGTTCGATGACACGCTCGCGGCCGAGGCAGACAAAGACCATAAAGGCCGATGGGCCCACGGCTTGGCCGCTGAGCGCAGCACGGCTGGCATTGATTAGTAAACCGGGCTTGACGCCCCGCTCCTCGGCTAATTTCCGTAATTCCGCTTCGCACAGAGCTTCAGAGAAATCGGCGTTCGTTTCCAGCCGCGCGCCCAGTTCACGCATCAGTTCGCGCGCCTGCGGCTGATCCAATTTATCGAGGGCGACCGGCTCAATTGCAAAGGGCTGGTCAGAAAAGTAGACCAGCCCGCGGGTACTAAAGTCGAGCAACGTGGTGTAGCGTTGGCGCAGTGCGTCCACGGCGACGCGGAAGCGGGCTTCGTCGGCTTGCGGTGGCAACGCCGGCCGGATCAACGGCAGTAAGTCATCCAGCGGCATGCTGCGTAAATGCTGGCCATTCAGCCACAGAGCCTTCGCATCGATGGGCGACTCTTCCGAGAAATTCACGACCGCGTTCGAGCGGTTAATGCCTGCAAAGCTGAAGGCGTCAATCAACTCCTGGCGCGACATCTGTTCGCGGTCGTTCTTGGGCGACCAACCCAGCAGGCAGAGGAAATTGACATAACTATGCGGCAGAAAACCAGCGTCGCGATAGGTAGTTACGCTCACTACCGGCCCGTGCTTGCGCTTGGAAAGCTTGGCGCCATCCGGGGCAATCAACAAAGGCAAGTGCGCGAACTTAGGCATCTCTTGGCCCAAGGCCTCGAAGATCAGCACATGCTTGAAGGTGTTGGTGAGGTGATCCTGCCCGCGAATGATTTGGGTGATCTTCAGGTCCACATCGTCGGCGCACGAGGCCAGGTGATACGTCGGCATGCCGTTTGAGCGCAATAAGGCAAAGTCCTCAATATCCTTGGCGAGCTTGGTTTGTTTGCCGAAGACGCCATCGGCAAAGGCGACGACGTGTTTCTCTTCACGAGGCACGCGATAGCGCAGCACGAAAGGCTCGCCAGCGGCGGCGCGGCGTTCGCTTTCTTCAGGCGTTAACTCGCGCATACCGGCGTTGAATAGCCAGCCGCCACTGGGTTCGGCGGCTACCTCATCCTCGGCGCGCGCGGGGGTAAAGTCGCGATAGGCGAGCCCCTTTTGCCGGATGATTTCGGCGGCGGCGCGGTGAAGTTGCAAGCGGTCGCTTTGCCGGTAGAACTCGTCCCAACCGAGGTGGAGCCAGTTGAGCCCGTCAAAGATCGAGTCCACTGACGCTTGGGTATTGCGCTCGACGTCGGTGTCGTCCAGGCGCAAGACG
>JAYVUQ010000568.1:0-3522 GCA_043787785.1 Bryobacteraceae bacterium | reverse complement strand
ACCAGCAGGGCACTGGCCGGGTAGGCGCCGGCTTCGGCGAGGCCGCAGGCGGCGCGGACGACGATGAGCGAGAGCAGGCCGCCGACGAAGCCGGTGAGCGCGGTGCAGAGGGACCAGACGAGGATGTAAGTGACTAACATGCGGCGGGGCCCGAAGCGATCGGCGAGATAGCCGGCGGGTGTTTGGCCGAGGGCGTAGGCGAAAAAAAAGATAGCGAGGACGTCGCCGATACGGTCCTTGCCGAGGCCGAGTTCTTGTTGGAAGCTAGCGGATTGGACGACGGCACCCATGCAGATGCGGTCAAGGTAGAGGATGAAGGCGTTGGCGGTGGCGACGCCGAGGACGGCGAAGCGGACCCGGGTGGGCTTCACTTGAGGTTCTCGCGCAGGAAGCGCAGGAAGTTGCCTTGGTAGATGCCGTCGATGTCTTCGGGGGCGTAGCCGCGCTTGGCGAGGGGGTTGGCGAGGGTGACGAGGTCGGCGATGCTGTCGAGGTCGGTGGGGGTTTGTTCGGTGCCATAGCCGCCGTCGAGGTCAGTGCCGATGCCGACGTGGCGGGCGTTGCCGGCGATCTGGCAAATGTGGTCAATGTGCTCGCAGATCTTTTCCATCTTGAGGCCGAAATCCTGCGGGGTGGACCGTTTGTGGACCCAGCCGTGCACCATCATGATGGCGTCAAAGGCCATGCCGATGACGGCGCCGCGCTCGACCAGGGCTTTGATTTGGTCGTCGGCCAGTTGGCGATTCCAATCGGCGAGGGCGCGGCAGTTGTGATGGCTGGCCCAGACGGGGCCATGGAAATGGCCGAGAGCGTCCCAGAAGCTTTCGTCGCAGAGATGAGTGACGTCGAGGATGATGCCCAGGCGCTCCATTTCTTTGAGTAAGTCGTGGCCTTTGGCAGTAAGTGGGCCTTCGTCATCGGTACCGTGGCCATAAATGCCAGGGCCGTAGTGGACGGGGCCCATGGCGATGAGGCCATCGGCGCGGGTTTTTTCGAGATGCCGCCAACTGAGGATGGAGTCGGCGCCTTCGAGGCTGAGTAAGTAACCGATGGGGAGTTTGTCGGTGACGGTGGCTTCGCGCCAGAGCTTGGCGTGGGCTTCCACTTCGGGCCAGGTGCGGAGTTGGACGAGTTCGCCGCAATCTTCCATCGCGCGGTACCAGGCGAGTTGGCCCTGGGTTTGGGCCCAGGCTTGTTCGGGGCTGCGCCAGCCAGGCAGGGAGCTGAAGCGGGCGGAATAGCGAGCGATCTGGGTGGCGACGCAGAGCCCGATGCGGCCTTTGCGCATTTCGGGCAGGCAGACGGTGTTGCGCGTGCGGTCGGGGAAATCCTTCATGCCGAGTTCGCGGCGGCGAATCTCTACTTGGGGCAAGCGGATGTCGCGATTCCACTCCATGGCGTTCATGGAAAGGTCGAGGTGGGCGTCGAAGATCAAGGGGACGTTCGGCATAATTAGCGTAATGCTACCAGCAAAGCGCCGGACCAGCGGAGGAGGGCGACTTTGGCGCGTTCGAGCTGATGCTGGGTGTCGTAGTAAACGATCCAACGCTCGCCTTCAGCGAAGCGGGCTTGCTCCACTTCGGCGAGTGTGGAGCGGCCACTTTCGTGTTTGGCGAGGGTGACGGCGACGTTTTCTCGCTGCACTTCGAGCTCGAGGCGGGCGAGCTCCCGGGCGCGTTCGGCGTTGGTGAGGGCTTGAAAGGCGCGCTGGGTTTCGTAGCTCGTGCGATTGCGGACGCGGCCCACTTCGGTGCGCAAGCGGCTGACTTCGGCGTGGGCGGTGGCCGAGGCGGCCGAGGGTGCCGTGCCTCCGAGAACTGGCAACTGGAAGGACATGCCCAATTGGCCATTGTTTTTCTGAAAGCGATTGAAGTATTGGTCGAAGTTGTTGAAGCGGGCTAAGAGGCTGTACTGGGCGACTAACTCGATTTTGGGCAGGCGCGAGGCGCGTTCGGTTTGGATGCTGAAGCCTTGGGCGAGCATGCTGGATTGGAGGCGTTTGAGCTCGGTGGAATTGTCGAGGGCTTGCTTGACGGCGGCGTCTTCGGTTTCAGGCAGACCGGTGAGCGGGGTGAGTTCGGCGGTGGTTTCGATGCGGTCGTCGGCACTGCCGCCGATCAAGAGGGCGAGTTGGGTGTGGGCAAAGCGGGCATCGTTTTCGAGGAGACGGGCGCGCTCGCGGGCGCGTTCGCGCTCGAGTTCGGCACGCATTTCATCGAGGCGGATGGCGCGGCCTTCGGTGACACGGGCTTTGGTAGACTCGACGACTTGGGTGAGGGCGTCAATTTGTTTGGCGGCGACGCGGGCGAGGCGTGAGGCGCGGTCAGCATCGAGGTAGGCGATGGCGACGCGCTCGGCGACTTCTTCGCGGCGCCCTTCGGTGGAGATGCGGGCGGTGCGGGCGTTTTCGCGCTCTTCGGCCAGTTTGAGACTCTTGGTTTTGTCGAAGATGGAAGCGGCGGCGCGGGCCTGGACGAGCGAGGGTGCGGAGCCGTCGATGCTCATGGGGAAGCCGTAGGTGTAGGCGAGTCCGCTGCCGACGTAAAGCTTGGGGATGAAGGGGTCGCGGGCAGCGCGGACGGCTTGGTTCGCCTTAACTTCGTCGAGGCGGGCGAGGATGAGGTCGGGGTTTTGCTCGAGGGCGAGGTCGACGGCTTGTTTCAGGGTGAGGGTACGGGTTTCCGCCGCCAGACAAATTGCCGAAAGGAATATCAGGAGTCGCATCAATTCTGAGCGTAGCGCGGTATGATGATGCGCATGGTAAATCTACTGCTGGGTTGGCTGGCCAGCGCCCTGAGCCTGCTGGTTGTGGCCTATTTTGTGCCTGGCTTCCACGTGAACACGTTCGTGACGGCGTTGATTGCGGCGGTGGTGATCGGCTTGGTGAATGGGACGCTGGGTTTCATTGTCAGGTTGTTAACTTTTCCGTTGCGGCTGTTGACGCTGGGGCTGCTGTCGCTGGTGATCAATGCGGTGATGATCTGGATTGCCAGCTACTTTGTGGAGGGCTTCCACATTGATAACTTCGTTACGGCTTTGATTGGGTCGATTTGTTTGAGCATCGTCAACTGGGCGCTGCGTTTGGTGCTGCGAAAGGGCGATAAAGAGTAATGGTTAATGAGAGTTCATGCCATTGAAAGTGCTAGCTGATATGCTGAAGCATGCAGCTCACACGGGTTACCGCCCTTCTATTGGCTTCCTCTCTTCTTTTGTTCGCGCAATCGGAAATCGGTAGCGCTTCGCTCTCTGGCACAGTTTCCGACCCCAGCGGTGCGATTGTGGTGGGTGCCAAAGTCACCGTATCGAACATTGCCACCGGCTTGGTGCGTTCGCTGAGCACGACTGACGCTGGTTACTTTAACTTCGTCCGGCTGCCGGTGGGTAACTACAGCTTGGACGTGGAGCAAGCAGGATTTGCGCCCCTGAAGATGGCGAGCTTGCCGCTCACCGTCGGTGGGCAGACGACCCTGGATTTAAACGTTGGTCGACCGTCACGCGCGCCGAGGTAACTCGTTGAACAAC